>JANXRO010000042.1 GCA_025356765.1 Hyphomicrobiales bacterium
ACCACGAATGAGCGGCAATGTGATTTTCCAGAACATATCAAATTGGGTGGCGCCGTCCATCCGTGCCGCTTCATAGAGCTCCGTTGGAATACCCTGCATGGCGGCCAGAACGATAACCACCGTTAATGGCAACATACGCCAAACGTGAACAACTGTCACCAAGAGCAAGGCCGTGGTTGCGTCATTAAACCAAAGGTGATTGTCGAAATCAAAACCCATCAGCACCAAAATTCCATTGAGCAAGCCTGCGCTGGGCGAATAAATCCAACGCCAAATGATGCTGCTAACAACGGCGGGAAGCGCCCATGGCAAAACCACGGCTGCCAACACCCACTGCCTTCCAAATTTAATTTGATTGATCAGTGCTGCTGCAGCCACACCCAAAACGGTTTCAGCACTCACTGCAATAATCACATATTTAAACGTGTTCCACCATGACAACATCACTTCATTGTCAGTCAGCATGCGCGTGTAGTTGGCAAGGCCAACAAAGGGAGTGCCCTGTTGCATGGGGTCTACCCTGTGCAGGCTGTCCCATGCCGTGCTGAAGATTGGATAAAATACCAAACCGATCATTGTGACCAAGATCGGTAGTATTAGAAAAAATGCAAGCCAAGCGTCGGAAGGTTTTCCGACGCTTGCTCTAAACATTGTCGTTTCAGAAGTCGACGATGTCACTGCTTCTTGGCTGCCGTTACTGCATCCGCAATTTTTTGCATCGCCACATCAACAGTAATTTCGCCCTTGGCAACGCTGTTGATTGAAGTGTTCACCGCAAGGGAGAATTGCGGATACCAAGTGGGTGCACCAGCGGGGAACAACGCTTCAACGGTTGGAGCCTGTTCAACAAGTGCAGCGCCGCTGATTAACTTTCCACTTTTTTCGACTTCGGCCAAAGCGGATGTGCGGGTGGGCAAAACGCCATTATCATAGTTATGAACTTGGAATTTCTCGGATGTCATCCATTTGATAAATTCCTTGGCTGGCCCAGCTTTGGTGGAAGCCTTAGGAATGCCCAGACCTTCAAGAAGACCAAAGCTTCGGGTTTTGCCGCTGACAGTTGCAACCGGTATGGCAGCCACATTTCCAACGATTGAAGAAACCTTTGGATCGCTGAACTGGCCAAGCCTTCCTGGCTCACCGCTGATCATTATGCTGGTGGTGCCTTTTGCAAACATCGTATCATTAATTTCACTGTCTTTCAGATCCGTTGATGCAGGATCAACCAAACCATCTTTCAGCAACTGCAATTCAAAAGCCATTGCCTTATAGCCAGCAGTGTCTTTGCCCACAAAAGTTGGGTTCATGTCTTTGTCAAACAGATCACCGCCGAATGCTTTGGTCAACAAATACCAACTTGTTGATGCCCCTTCAGTTGCAGAAAGCGGAAGGCCGATCGGATATTTCACAATACCTTTTGCTTTGATAGCTTTGGCAGCAGCGACCAATTCATCAAGTGTCTTGGGCATGGTTTTCACGCCAGCATCTGCAAAATGTTTGGTGTTGACCATCATCACCCGAAAATCATTGGTGTATGGAATGGCCAAAACATTGCCATTGATGTTAAATAAAGTGCTGCCCTTTATGTCTTCAAGGGTTTCTTTGCTCACCACATCATTCAACGGAATATACCAACCTGCTGCAGAAAACTGGCCAGTCCAAGACCAATCAAACTCTGTCACATCAGCCGGAGCAGTTCCAGCGAGAAGCGCTGTTGAAACTTTTACAGAAACGTCATCCCAGCTTGCGGTTTGAAGATCAAGTTTAATGCCCGTATCTTTTTCAAAATCTGCCGCCATTGCAGCATCTTGAGGAGAGGGCAAAAGCACGGTGATTGTTTGCCCGGCAAAGGGCTTGTCATCCGCCAACACCGCATAAGCCGAACCCGCTAGAAGAATGGCGGCAAGTGAAAATGGTCTACCGAATTTGGAAACTATCATGTCTTCCTCCTTGTGAAAGAACTTTTGGGCAGCAATCTTTTGTTTGGACCAAGGCCCAACTTTGTCGCGCTGTTTAAAAAGCTAGTACTCGAAATTCTTATTTTCTTGTCGATTTCGGTCAATTCTTTCTGCTTTTTCAGTAGTTTTCAACGAATATTATTGAAGCTCCCTCAATCTTGGTATTGACCCTTACCCTTCCAAACAGTGATACTTCTAAAGAATATACCACGGTTTAGTGAAGGTTTTTTTCCACAATGAACGATACAAAGTTGCAACTTCCATCGTCCGAATGGGTCGATCAGTTTTTTCAGTTTGAACATGTTGACGGTTCTTTGGCGCAGCTTGAAACGCCTGTGCCGCTCATTGATCTGGATATCGTTGTCAAAAATCTTGTGCGTTGGCAAGCGCATTGCGATTTTCATAAGATTGCAAACAGGCCGCATATTAAAACCCACAAACTTGTAGGAATGGCAAAATTGCAGCTGGCCTTGGGTGCCAAGGGCATTTGCGTTCAAAAATTGGGCGAAGCCGAAGTGATGGCAGATGCAGGCATTGGCGATCAACTTCTCACCTTCAATGTGGTTGGTGTGGCAAAGCTTGCAAGACTTGCAGCTTTAATGCGGCGCATTGATATTTCCGTGGTGGCCGACAGTGTTGCAGTGGTTGAAGGCTTGGCGCAGGCAGCGAAATTATCGGGACGCACGCTTCATGTTTTGGTGGAATGTGACACAGGTGCGGGCCGCAACGGTGTGCAAACGCCCGCAGCAGCACTGGCTTTGGCGCAACATATCAACACTATGCCGGGCCTTCAATTTGCAGGCTTGATGACTTATCCACCTGCCTTCAAACGCGCAGACATTGCCGAATTTATTGCTGATACGAAACTGTTGTTGGCCAAAGCTGGGCTTCAATGCGCACGGGTGAGCAGTGGCGGCTCGCGTGATTTGTGGAGCAATGAAGGGCTTTCCGACATCACTGAATATCGGGTGGGCACGTATATTTATAACGATCGATCGCAAGTGGCATCGGGTGCTTTTACATTCGATGAATGCGCAGAAACTGTTTTAACAACTGTTGTTAGCAGACCGACAGATGATCGAGCGATTGTTGATGCAGGATCAAAAGCATTGACCAGCGATCTTTCACCCATGCCGGGCTATGGCATTATTCGCAGCTTGAACGATGCTCCGCTCTATCAGTTGAATGAGGAACATGGCTATTTGGATTTATCTGCTTCGCCCACAAAACCAAACGTTGGCGATATGCTGCGTGTCACCATGAATCATGTTTGCCCTGTTAACAATCTGTTCGACAAAGTAATATTTGTGCGCGGTAAAAAAATACTGGGTGCAGTAAAAGTCGATGCTCGAGGAAAAGTACAATGACGCCTGAACAAAGATTAGAACAACTTGGCATTACGCTTCCGAAAATGCCTGTGCCCGTTGCAAACTATGTGCCTTGGCGTTTTGCTGGGCCAATGCTTTATCTTTCCGGCCAAGGCCCGAAAATGCCAGATGGCAATTATAGTGTTGGCCGCCTTGGTCTGAATACTGATATTATAAAGGGTTATGCTGATGCAAGATTAACCGGCTTGCAGTTGTTGGCCGTTGCCAAAGCCGCATTGGGTGAATTGTCACGCATTGAAGCCGTGATAAAGTTGCTGGGCATGGTGAATGCCGAGCCTGATTTTTCAGATCATCCCAAAGTTATCAATGGCTGTTCAAATTTGTTTGTCGAGGTTTTAGGCGAGGCTGGAAAACATGCCCGCTCTGCAGTTGGGATGGGATCTCTTCCCAATCGGATGACGGTTGAAATTGAAGCCATTTTGTTGGTGAAGCCCACTTAACTTCGAAAGCGCCTGCGATAGTCTTTTGGTGTGCAGCCCACTTGGCGTTGGAATGCATCATAGAAACGGCTGAGAGAGCCATGGCCACTTTCAAAGGCCACTTCAATGATGGCCATGTCTGTATCTGCTAAAAGTTTCAGGGCGTGGTTCAATCGGCGCTGTCTTAGATATTGCGCAATGGATTGGCCCAAAACTTTTTGAAACGTGGCCGTTGCGTTGGTGGGATGCAGGCCGCTGATGCGGGCCACGTCAGCAACATTAATCGGGTTAGAAAACTCTTCGTTGATGAAAGATGTCATTTGTTGCACACGGGCGATAACACGTTTTCCAGCAACTTGGGTTCCGTGGTGATGATGGGCATCTTCAATGGTGCGTTGAGGTTTGCCTGCGTGCTTTTGTTCAGTGGTTAACCTGCGCACGCGCAAGCGAACTTCTTCACGCAGAATTTCTTTCACTTGTTCGCTTGAATCATCCCACTGCCTAACCCAACGCTTTACGGTGATGCTGTCTGCTTCGTCGACGGTTGACGATGTCAACACGTGACCTGCTAAAAAATCATTTTTGAAATCATTGGGCAACACCATCGATAAAAAATCAGCGAAGGGCAAATAAACACAATAGAGTTCAGTGTCTTTTTCTGCAGATATGACTTGATGTGGAACAGCCGCCCAAAAACAATAAAGCGCTGCCGAAGTTAAATGAACTTTCCTGCCATTGATCAAATAAGTCATGCTGCCGCGCGTGATGACATTAACCTCGAGATGATCATGCCAATGTGCCGCTGGCATAGGTTCAACCAAATGATATTCTGCCAAAAATTCTTCTGGCTGTAAAAAACCACTGCCAGTTTGAAGGGGGTCGAGATGACGCAAACTGATCTCTCCGGAAGGTTATTCGGTATAAAATCTGTTTTTGAACATAGGGGTGGCAAAAATAAAAATCACTTAAAATCTGGAATCAACCCTCTTAATTCAGCAAGAATATTGCATATTCTAATGGCATTACCACTTTACCTATGGTGTAGGAGTTGTTTTTCGATGCCTAAAATTTGTCTGATCGGTGCAGGTAGCACAGTTTTTGCGCGCAACATTTTAAGTGATGCGTTGAGCAATCGCGAAATAACGCCTTGTGAAATTGCACTTTTTGATATCGATCCCGTGCGCCTTGCCACCTCTGAAACAATGACGCGCCGCATTTGCCGCGCACTGGGCATTGAAGACCAAGTGAAACTGGTTGCCACAACCGATCGCAAGGCCGCGCTGAAGAACGCTGATTTCGTCATATTGATGATGCAGGTGGGTGGCTATAAGCCCGCCACAGTAATTGATTTTGAAATTCCTAAAAAGTTTGGCCTGCGCCAAACAATTGCAGACACACTTGGCATCGGCGGCATTTTTCGCGCGCTGCGCACCATTCCGGTGGTGTTTGAAATTGCCAATGATATGCGCACATGTTGCCCCAACGCACTGATGATGAATTATGTAAACCCCATGGCCATGATCAGCTGGGCCATGGCAGAACAATTTCCAGATATTCGCTATGTTGGCTTGTGTCACTCGGTGCAAGATACATCGCAATTCATGGCAAGAACGCTTGGCGAAAATATTGCTGACATTGATTTTCTGTGTGCTGGACTGAACCACGTTGCCTTTTTTCTGAAGTTTGAAAAGCGGTTGCCTGATGGTACACGCGTGGACCTTTATCCAAGGCTTCGGGAATTGGCACGCAGCGGTGATTTTCCGCCAGATGATTCAGTGCGCTTTGAAGTGATGAAACGCTTTGGGCATTTTGTGACAGAAAGCTCCATCCATTTTTCTGAATATACGCCCTGGTTTATTAAGCGTGGCCGCGAAGATCTTTTGCAAAAATTCAATTTGCCATTGGATGAATATATCACTCGTTGCGAACATCAGATTGCTGAATGGCACGAATTGCGCCACGAATTGGAAGATGAAACACGCCCCATTGAAGTGTGCAAAAGCCATGAATATGCTGCTGCAATTATTCATTCATGCGTAACGGGAAAACCTAGTTTGATTTATGGCAATGTGCGCAACAATGGTTTGATTGACAATTTGCCACATAATGCTGCCGTTGAAGTTCCCTGCCATGTTGATCGTAATGGAATTCAACCAACTCGCGTTGGGCATGTGCCAGTTCAACTTGCCGCCATTATGCGTAGCAATATCAACGTGCAAGAACTGGCGGTGATGGCTGCGATTACCGGCAAGAAAGATTATATCTATCACGCCGCGGCCATGGATCCTCATACATCAGCAGAGCTTTCTCTGGCAGAAATTGAGAAACTGGTTGACACTCTAATTGTTGCACATGGAAATTTCTTGCCAAGCTATCAGGCGATGTATGCATGAATAATTTTGATCTCACCGGAAAAATTGCCATTGTTACTGGCGGGCAACGCGGCATTGGCCTTGGCATAGCCAACAAACTTGCCGAGGCAGGTGCCGACGTGGTGATTTCTGGCATCGTTGATGATGAAGGCGAACACGCCGCTTCCGCATTACGAAATCGCGGACTTAAAGCCAGCTATGTTCGCATGGATGTGCGTTCAGAAGATGCAATTCTAAGCACCGTTGGCCAAATTGTTGCCGTCCATGGGCGCATTGACATTGCTGTTGCAAATGCTGCGATCTATCCAAATACACCCATTGCAAAAATATCCACTGATGAATGGGACGCCGTGCTTGCCGTTAATTTGCGCGGGCCATTTCTGTTGGCGCGGGCTTGCCTTCCACATTTTCAGAAGCAGCGCGGTGGGCGTGTTATTTTTCTATCTTCCATCACAGGCCCGCGGGTTTCTTCGCCGGGTTATTCGCACTATGCGGCAACGAAAGCTGGTATTCTCGGTTTCATGCGCACCGCTGCTTTGGAATGGGCACCATGGAATATTACACTGAACGCGGTGGAACCGGGAAATGTGTTGACCGAGGGAGTTAAAGAGCACCAACCACAAAGCTTTATTGATGCACAAGCAGCAGCCGTTCCTTTGCGTCGTCTGGGCACCCCTGAAGACATTGCTCATGCTGTGCATTTTCTCGCCTCGGACGAAGCGTCTTATATCACAGGGCAAACAATTGTGATTGATGGCGGCCAAACCATTCCAGAAATGGCAACTGCGATTTTGCCCGGAGCATAAAAGATGGCAGGCGTTTCAGTTCACAATTTGGTCAAGAACTTTGGCACTGTAAAGGTGTTGCAGGACGTTTCATTTCAAGCGGAAGATGGCGAATTTATTGCCCTTGTCGGGCCATCTGGTTGCGGAAAATCAACGCTTCTGCGCTCCATCGCAGGGCTTGAAACAGTTCAGGGCGGAAGCATTCGCATCGGCGATCGCGAGGTGAATAATCTTGATCCTAAGGAACGTGATGCCGCCATGGTGTTCCAAAACTACGCGCTCTATCCACACATGACTGTGCGGCAAAACATGGCGTTTTCGTTGAAGCTGCACGGCGGCAAGCCGCTTGAAATTGTCGAACGCGTGACAGAAGCTGCCAAAATTCTTGGCCTTGAACCTTATCTGGAACGCTATCCCCGCCAGCTTTCCGGCGGCCAGCGCCAGCGCGTGGCAATGGGGCGAGCAATTGTGCGCAAACCTTCGGTGTTTCTGTTTGATGAGCCACTTTCAAACCTTGACGCGGCACTTCGTGTGCAGATGCGGGCCGAAATCCGCAGCTTGCACAAACGCATTGGCGTCACGTCCATCTATGTCACGCACGACCAGATTGAAGCCATGACAATGGCCGATAAAATCGTAGTTCTGCAAGGCGGCAAAGTTCAACAGGTGGGCCACCCGTTGGATCTTTATGACTGGCCTTGCAATATTTTCGTTGCAACTTTTATTGGTTCTCCGGCAATGAACATCATTCCCGTTTCAGAGAGCAACGGAAAACTTATAACGCAAGATGGGCACGTGCTGGCGGCCAGCAAAAGAGAAATGAATCAGAAATTTAATCTCGGCATAAGGCCCGAACATGTGGTGATTTCGCCAAGCGGCAAAAGAGGCACCATTCCCGCAATTGTTGAAGTAGTCGAATCAACTGGCAACATGAGTTTCCTCACCTGCAGTGTTACTGATCAACTTATAAATGTAACAACCACTGGCCGTTTGGCAGCCAAGCAGGGCGAAAGCATTGGTCTTTCATTGCCCCTTGAACGCATCCACTTATTCGACACAGAAACCGGAATGCGCGTATAATTTTTAGCCGCAAATCGTCTTGCAATTTCATGCGCTTTAGTTGCGCCAGATAGTCAGGCCTTGCGGTGGAACTTTTGGCCCGCCCATGACCAGCTTTTTGCCTTTGGGAATGGCCCAAGATTTTGTGCCATAGTTAAACACGAATGTAAGGTCTCCGCGTTTGCGCAATCGAATATGCGGCGGCAGCTTGGTGATATTCAACTTGGTTTTTTTGACAAGCAATTCCATGGTTGCATGAAGCAAGGTCTCATCTGGCCAACAGCTGAGATAGATATGATTGTTGTTCTGGATCAATGCTGCGTCATTATTTTCAAATCGCGCCAGAACTTTCGAATTTGTCTCAACATATTCGCGCCAGCGTTCAGCCGTGCCCGATATTTTACCATCCACCTGCTCAACAACCCCCGGCGGCAGAGACGACACTTGGGTGACGCGAAGGCCCAGCAGGTTACGCAATGGCCCCGGGGCTAAGCCTTCTGGTATGGCAAAATTGCGTGTTTTTGAACCTGTGCGCGGTCCATAAATAATAATTGCTTCAGCACGCTTAAATGCCTCAAGAGCTTGATCGGAAACCAAAGGCAGCGAAGGCACAAGAACAAGTTTATAGTTTTTCAAATCATGCCCGGGTGGCACAAAATCAACATCCAAGCCTAGGCGACGCACGGCTTCATACCACCGGAAAACCAATTCATGGTAACGGAAGTCTTGGCCTTGTGGCTGAATGCGGGTGATCCATGACGCTTCATAATCATAAACGATTGCCACTGGCGCTTGTTGAAACGCTGGCAATGTTCCAAGCTGTTTCAACTCAACACCAACAGCGGTCGCCTCCTGTCCGCCAACCGATAATTCCGACAAGCCCGGCATGTTCAGGCCAGCATGCATTTGTTCTTGTGCAAATGGCGCTTGGCGCCAGCGGAAATAACTCACCACTTCTGCGCCATGGGCCAGCGCTTCCCATGTCCAAAGTCTAATCATTCCAGGCTTTGGCACAGGGTTCCACGGTGCCCAATTCACGGGGCCTGGTTGTTGCTCCATCACCCAAAAGCGACCGCCACCCACCCCGCGATAAAGATCATGGTGAAAACTTGCGATGTCTGGGTGTGCCGTTGTTGCCCATTTCACATGTTCCTCATCCGAAAATGGAAACTGCTGTGTGAAACCTACGGGATATGAATCCCACGATGCGATATCTAAATTCTCAGCCAATTTCCAATGATCAAACTCATTAAAAAAGCCCATGAAATTATGTGTAATAAAGCGGCCGGGCGAATGCTTTCGAATAACATCGCATTGCATTTTATCATAGGCTACAACTTGGCCCGATTGAAAACGCCAGAAATCTAAACGCGCTGCTGGGTTAGTTTCAGTGACAGTGAGAATAGGCAACGAGATTTCTTGAAAGCTGTTCACATCCATCGACCAGAACACATTGCCCCACGCTTCGTTTAATTGATCCGTGGTTTGATAGGTTTTACGCAGATAATTTTGAAAGGCATTTAAATCCTGCTTGCCCCAAGACAACACCGTAAGGTGGCAGCCATATTCATTGTCGGTTTGCCAGCCCGCAATTGCCGGGTTGTTGCCATATCTTTTAGCCAACATTTCAACAATCCGAGCAGATTCCGCATGATACACTTCGGATGAAAATGTATAATGCCGCCTAGATCCAAAACCACGCGTGTTGCCCTGTTCATCGACTGGTGCAATTTCAGGATATTCATCCATCAACCATTTGGGCGGTGTTGCAGTGGGTGTTCCCAACACAACTTTCAAACCAGCTTTGCCCAATACCTCAATAGCGCGGTCAAGCCAGCCCCATTCATAAACGCCACGCTTGGGCTCTAATTTTGACCAAGCAAATTCACCGATGCGTACAAACGAAATTCCCATGTCGCGCATGCGCAACGCATCATCTGGCCACCATGCCTCGGGCCAATGTTCAGGATAGTAACAAACACCAAGCATTATTTCGATAAATCGCCATTCAAAATCGTGTTGCCGTTGCTGTCAAACAGATGACACGCAGCAGCAGGTACACCAAACTTAATATCCGCACCAGATTTTGCAGTGGTTAAACCATCAGCCTTCACCGATAAATCTGTGCCGTCCGCCAAGCTTGCATAGAACATGGTTTCCGACCCGAGATATTCGGCAATCCGCAATGTGCCTTTTAATTCGCCGTCATTTTTCTGGCCAATGGTAATGTGTTCTGGCCTTATGCCCAGCGTTACAGCTTGGCCTTCACTCAGCTTCTTACCTTGATCATTCAGAATTATTTTTGTGCCGCCGGGCAAAGCCAGTGCAATTTTTCCACCCTTCATCGGGGTGGCAATGGCCTTCACAAAATTCATTTTCGGAGAACCGATAAAGCCCGCCACAAACATGTTGTTGGGGCGATGATAGAGTTCCAGCGGTGAGCCCACCTGTTCAACCAAACCAGCATGCAGAACTACAATCTTGTCTGCCATTGTCATGGCTTCAACCTGATCATGGGTGACATAGATCATGGTTGATTTCAAATCCTGATGCAGCTTTGTAATTTCAATGCGCATTTGAACACGTAAATTTGCATCAAGATTTGAAAGCGGCTCGTCAAACAAAAATACTTCAGGCTCACGCACAATAGCGCGACCGATGGCCACACGTTGGCGCTGCCCACCCGATAACATCGAAGGTTTGCGATCCAGCAGTTGGTCAAGCTGCAACATGTCCGTTGCCACTTTCACTCGCGCAGCAATTTTATCAGCCGGCATTTTTGCCATGCGCATGCCAAAGGAAATATTTTCTTTGACCGTCATATGCGGATAAAGTGCATAAGATTGAAACACCATAGCCACGCCACGATCAGCCGATTGAACTTCAGCCATTTCATGCCCGCCAATTTGCAAAGTGCCTGTGGTGATTTCCTCAAGGCCTGCGATCATGCGCAACAATGTGGATTTTCCGCAGCCAGAAGGGCCAACAAAAACACAAAATTCACCATCAGCAATATCAAGGCTTACGCCCTTGATAATTTGTACTGACCCAAAGCTTTTGGTAACATTTTTCAGTGTGACCTGTGCCATGATTATTCTTTCACCATTTTCAGTGTCATCCTTTTGTTGCTCCCAGTGTCAGGCCCGCAATAAAATGCTTTTGCATCAAGAAGAACATTGCGACGGGTGGCAAAGCCGCAACAATGGCCGCTGCCGAGATTAATTCCCACGCCACTTTATATTGGCCTTTCAACTCATTCATGCCCGCCGTTACGGGCCGTACATCAACCGATTGCGCCATGACGGTGGCCCAGAAATAATCATTCCAGATAAAAGTGAAAACAAGCACGGCCAGTGCCGCCATCGCCGGGCGCACCAGTGGCAAAATGATGTGCCAGAAAATTCTGAACTCATTGACACCTTCAACCCGCGCAGATTCTATCAACGCAAAAGGAAGTGCCTTCATAAAATTGCGCATGAACAATGTGCAAAAGCCAGTTTGAAAGGCAATGTGAAACAACACCAAACCTGTCATGGTGTTATAAAGGCCCATATGCAGCGTGAGATCACGGACGGGAATGGCCAAAATCTGAAACGGCACAAAATTGCCCGCCACAAACAAAAAGAACACGGCCAAGTTGCCACGGAATTTATATGTGGCCAAGGCATAGCCGGTTAGGCACGATAAGCCCACGGCACCAATGACTGTTGGAATGGTGACGCGAAATGAATTTAAGATATAATAGCCTATGTTGCTGTTTTTAAAAACGGAAGAATAGTTCTCCCAAAAAGCAAAGCCTGACGGAACACCAAAGTAATTGCCAGAGGCAAGGTCTGATCCTGGGCGAACGGAAGTCACTGCAATGCCGATCAGCGGCAGCAACCACAACAACAAAGCGATTGGCAAAACGGCTTTATAAGCCCGCTGTGTCCAAATGCCTGATTGGGCTATTGGCCTTGGAAACATTATGCGTTCCTCTCTTGGCTGAGCATGCGTACGTTGAACAGGCTGATGAACA
>JANXRO010000059.1 GCA_025356765.1 Hyphomicrobiales bacterium
AATCAGCCTGATACGATTGTTGCTGTCACCGGCACCAATGGCAAAACCTCTGTTGCAGTTTTTGTGCGCCAGATTTGGGCGGCCATGGGCTTTCGCGCCGCAAGCCTTGGCACCATTGGCGTGGTGGGGCCTGATGGCTCAGAATATCTTGCACACACAACGCCAGACCCGGTGCAATTGGCACAGCTTGTGGCCATGATGAGCGATGATCACATCGAACACTTGGCCATCGAAGCTTCAAGCCACGGATTAGAGCAACATCGGTTGGATGGATTGCGGCTGACAGCAGGTGCTTTCACCAACATAACGCGCGACCATTTGGATTATCATATTACGTTTGAGAATTATTTTGCCGCCAAGATGCGCTTGTTTGATCAGTTGCTGCCTGCTGGTTCTGCGGCGGTGATCAATATGGATTCACCCCAAGGTGCTGATGTTTTACGCCATGCTGAAAAAGCAGGATTGAAGCCTTTTACGGTTGGCAGGAATGGCGATGATCTAAAATTGCTCAGCGCCCGGCAAGATGGGTTAGAACAACATTTAAAATTACAAACCGCGTTTGGAATTTTTGATGTTGCCTTGCCGCTGGTGGGAGATTTTCAAGTGTCTAACGCACTGGTGGCCGCTGGTTTGGTGATTGCATCAGGCGGCGAAACCACAATGGTTTTGCATGCCTTGGAGTCGCTGAAAGGTGCTAAGGGAAGGCTTGAGCTTGTAGGTGTAAGCCCCTCTGGTGGCAGTGTATTTGTGGATTATGCCCACACGCCAGATGCTTTGGAAAATGTGTTGCAAACCTTGCGCGCGTCTACCTCTGGACAACTCATTGTGGCCTTTGGTTGTGGTGGCGACCGTGATAAAGGCAAGCGCCCATTGATGGGTGCTATTGCCGCCAAATTGGCCAATTATGTGATTGTGACAGATGATAACCCACGCAGTGAAGTTGCCGCACACATTCGCAAAGATGTTTTATTTGGCGCTGTGGGTGCAAGTGAAATTGGAGATCGAGCACAAGCGATTGCCACAGGAATTCAAATGATGAAACAGGGAGATGTTTTTCTCATCGCAGGCAAGGGCCATGAAGAGGGACAAATTGTGGGCGCAACTGTATTGCCATTCAGCGACCATGATGCCGTGAAGGCGGCTTTGCGGAGCGAGGTCTATCATGGTTGATCGTGCGTTGTGGACAGCGCAAGAATTGATTGCCGCAACGGGTGGCACACTTCATGGCACAATTACCAAACCCATCAATGGTGTAGCGATTGACTCGCGCAATCTGAATTCTGGTGAGGTCTTCATTGCCATCAAAGGCGATGTGCATGATGGACACCAATTTGTGGTCAATGCATTAAACAGCGGCGCTGCTGTTGCTGTCGTGAGCAAGCCCACGGATGCGATGAAAGCGGCTGGCCCTATTTTGGTGGTGGCTGATGACCCCTTGCGCGGGCTTGAAAATATGGGCCGCGCAGCACGGGCTTGGAACAAGGGCAAGGTGATTGCTGTCACGGGCAGTGTAGGTAAAACCAGCACGAAGGAAATGCTGCACGTGGCATTATCAGCTTCTGGCAGCACACATGCTTCGGTTGCTTCCTTCAACAATCATTGGGGTGTTCCGTTAACATTGTCGCGCATGGGCCGCGATGTTGCATTTGGTGTGTTTGAAATTGGCATGAACCACGCGGGTGAAATTTCACCGCTGGTGAAAATGGTGAAACCACACATCGCAATCATCACCACAATTGCCGCAAGCCATTTAGGGCACTTCAAATCTCTGCACGAGATTGCCGAAGCCAAGGCAGAAATTTTTTCCGGGGTCACGTCAGATGGCAGCGCCGTGATCAACCGCGATTCAGAATTTTTTGATTTTCTCGCCCATGAAGCCACCAACGCTGGCATTCAAAATATTGTATCATTCGGCAAGCATGAAAAGGCTGATGTGCGTTTAAAGCAAGTGGCACTTCACCCCACGTGCTGTTGCATATCAGCCGATGTGATGGGCGAAGCCATGGCCTTCAAGCTTGGCATGCCTGGCGCACATATGGCGCTGAATAGCTTGGCTGTGCTTGGTGCGGTAAAATTGGCTGGTGCAGATTTGGCCCGCGCCGCCTTGGCGCTGGCTGATGTAGCACCACCCAAAGGCCGCGGCGTGCAGGAGTTTCTTGAAATTCGCAATGGCAATGTTTTGCTGCTTGATGAAAGTTATAATGCCAACCCAGAGTCTATGGCTGCTGCATTTGCTTTGCTTGCCACGGCCGCGCAGGCACGCAAGGGCAGGCGGATTGCGGTGCTGGGCGATATGTTAGAACTTGGCAAATTTGGCCCGGATTTGCATAAGGGTTTGTTGAAGTCGCTTGAAGAAAACAAGTTTGATAAAGTTTATGCGGCAGGCCCGTTGATGCAAAATTTATGGAACTTGTTGCCTTCGTCTCAGCAAGGCAAATGGGTTTTGCAATCAGCCGATTTGATTCCCGCTTTGCTGCGGCATTTGAATCCGGGCGATAGCGTTGTAATCAAAGGTTCGCTTGGCAGCAAAATGGGGCCTGTTGTAGAAGCCTTGCGCAAGCAGTTTCAACCCGCAAAGAAAGACGATTAAAAATGCTTTATTATGTGTTGTTGAAACTCACCACCGAAGTTTCGGCCTTCAATGTGTTTCGCTATCTGACCACGCGCACGGGCATGGCCATTCTCACCGCATTGTTTGTGGTGTTTGTATTTGGACCCAAAATCATTTCGCTGTTGAAAATTAAACAGGGCAAAGGCCAACCCATTCGTACCGATGGGCCACAACGCCATATCATTGAAAAACAAGGCACGCCCACCATGGGTGGCTTGATGATTTTGTTTGGTGTGTTTGTGGCCACGTTGCTTTGGGCCGATCTTTCAAACCTTTATGTGTGGGCCGTTTTGTTTGTAACGCTGGGTTATGGCGCTATCGGGTTTTATGATGATTATTTAAAAGTGACGCGTGCTTCAGTGCGCGGCTTTTCTGGAAAATCACGCTTGCTGGCTGAATTTATTATTGCGGGTATTGCGGTTTTCATTTTTATGAATATTGGCGCGAAGCCACTTTCAAGCTCATTGGCCATTCCATTTTTCAAAGATTTCTTGGTGCCCTTTGGGCCTTTCTTTGTGTTCGTTGGCATGTTGGTGATTGTGGGCGCAGGCAACGCTGTGAACATTACCGATGGTCTTGATGGCTTGGCCATTATGCCGGTGATGATAGCGGCGGCCAGCTATGGCCTCATCGCCTATCTGGTGGGCAACTTTGTGTTTGCAGAATATCTGCATCTGAACTTTGTAAAAGGTACGGGTGAACTTGCGGTGATTTGCGGTGCGCTGTTTGGCGCGGGACTTGGCTTCTTGTGGTTTAATGCCCCCCCCGCCATGATTTTTATGGGTGATACAGGTTCGCTGGCTCTTGGTGGTTGCCTTGGTGCCATTGCCGTTGCGGTGAAGCACGAAATTGTTTTGATGGTGATTGGCGGGTTGTTTGTTCTTGAAACAGTGTCAGTGATAGTGCAGGTGGCATCGTTTAAAATGACAGGCAAACGCGTGTTTGCCATGGCACCATTGCATCACCATTTTGAACAAAAGGGTTGGAAAGAACCAACCATCGTTATTCGCTTTTGGATCATTGCCTTCGTGCTGGCCCTGGTTGGCCTTTCAACGTTGAAGCTGCGATAATGTTTCCCGCTATATCCTTTGCCAATAAATCTGTTGGTGTGTTTGGGCTGGCGCGCTCGGGCACTTCTTGTGCCTTGGCATTGCAATTGGGTGGCGCAAAAGTTTTTGCATGGGATGATTCAGAACCATCGGTTGAAAAAGCCCGCGCAGAGGGCGTTTCAATTACCAATTTGCACAGCTTTGATTTTAAATCACTTGATGCTTTGGTGTTAAGCCCCGGTGTGCCGCTCACTCATCCTGAACCGCATTGGACGGTGGTGAAGGCCAAACAGGCCGGAATTGAAATTATCGGTGACACTGAAATTTTCGCCCGTGAATTGGCAAAGGCTGGTTCAAAATTGGTGGCCATCACGGGCACTAATGGCAAATCAACTACCACCGCTCTCATAGGCCATGTGTTTCGCCATGCGGGCATTGATGCGGATGTGGGTGGCAATATTGGTTTGGCGGTTTTCAATTTGCGCAAGCCAGAAAAAAACAGCGTTTATGTTTTGGAACTATCGTCATTTCAAATTGATCTGATGCCAAGCTTGAAACCTGATGTGGGAATTCTCACCAACATCACTCCAGATCATTTGGATCGTCACGGAACACTTCAGCATTATGCGGCCGTGAAGGCTCGCATCTTTGCCAAGATGACGACGAGTGATGTGGCCTTGATTGGCGTTGATGATGACAACTGCAAAGCCTTGTTGAACCTGGTTCCGGCTTCGGCCACGACTTATGCGGTTTCAGTTGAACATGATTTGCCAAGTGGCATCGCGGCCCCTGATGGCATCTTGCGTTTTAAACAGAATGGCCAAGCGATTGACCAGATAGATCTTCGCGCCATGCACGCATTAAAGGGCAAACATAATTGGCAGAATGCCTCGATGGCCTTCGGCGCGGCTCGGGCTTTGGGCGTTTCAGTAGCGCAGATTGAAAGTGCCATGAAAAGCTTTCCAGGGCTTGCACACCGCATGCAACAAATTGCAACACGCGGCGGCGTGGCTTTTGTAAATGATTCAAAAGCCACCAATGCAGATGCGGCTGAAAAAGCACTGGCATCCTTTGATAATATTTATTGGATTGCGGGCGGCATTGCCAAAACGGGTGGCATTGAATCTTTGCAGCCTTATTTTTCAAAGATAACGAAGGCCTATCTGATTGGCGCTGCTGCCACAGATTTTGAACGCACGTTAAATGGCAAAGTGGCTTTTGTGCAATGTGGCACGTTAGAAAAAGCGGTTGAACAGGCAGCGCAAGATGCGACCCAAGACAAACGCGGCAATGCTGTGGTGTTGCTGTCTCCGGCTTGCGCATCCTTTGATCAATATAAAAATTTTGAAATTCGTGGCGATGCATTTATGGCCGCCGTTGCGGCACTGGCCGATGTGAACATGAACAATGGAGGCATGAGATGAGCTTGATTTCACGCAGTGATCGCGGCGCATTGGCGCGGTGGTGGTTCACCATTGATCGGGCCTTGTTGTCATCTGTCATGTTGCTGATGGCCATTGGCGTTTTAATCAGCATGGCCGCAAGCCCGCCTGTCGCCGAACGCATTGGCCTTGATAGCTTTCACTTTGTGAGAGGCCAATTGGTTTTTGTGATGATTGCATTTGCTGTTTGTTTCGCGGTTTCGTTTTTTGATCCCACTTCCGTGCGCAGGCTTGGCTTTGCAACATTTGCGGTCGCTTTGGCGCTTATGTTGGCGGCAAAATTTATTGGCCCAGAAATCAAAGGCGCGCATCGTTGGATTTATATTGGGCCATTGAATTTGCAGCCTTCAGAACTGGCTAAGCCCGCATTTGTTATTGTGGCCGCTTGGTTTTTGTCTGAACACACAAAACGGCCAGATATGCCGGGGCAATATATTGCTTATGCGGCCACCGGCCTGTTTATTGCGCTGTTGGTGTTGCAGCCAGACTTTGGCCAGACAGCTTTGGTAACATTAACATTTGCAACAATGCTTTTGTTGTTTGGCATTGCATGGTCTTTCGTGTTGGGACTTGTTGGTGTTATCGCAACGGGTGCTGGCGTTTCTTATATGTTGGTGCCGCATGTTGCTTCGCGCATTGATCGGTTTTTGCACCCGGATAAGGGCGACACATTTCAAACCGACACTGCTGTTTCAGCCTTCAACAATGGTGGCTTGATGGGGGCAGGGCCTGGCGGCGGCATTGCTAAAATGTCTCTGCCTGATGCACATACCGATTTTGCTTTTGCCGTTGTAGGCGAAGAATTTGGGTTCATCGCTTGCCTTGGATTGATGGTGTTGTTTTTCTTCATCATCATTCGGGTTTTGAAACGCGCAAAGATTGAAGAAGACCCGTTTGCTGCTTTGGCAATGGCGGGCTTGGTTTCAATGTTTGGTTTTCAGGCCTGCATCAACATGGGTGTTAACGTGGGCCTGCTTCCCGCCAAGGGGATGACATTGCCATTTATTTCTTATGGTGGTTCATCATTATTGGGAACAGCTTTGGCTATGGGCTTTGTGTTGGCCTTGGCCCGAAAACGCGGCAGTGCCAGCACCATGGTTTTGCCACCGCACGTGGCTTTGGCGTGAGCTTTTTAATATGACCTCCAAAGGTTTGGTTATGTTGGCGGCGGGCGGCACGGGAGGGCATTTGTTTCCCGCACAAGCGCTGGCAGAAAGCTTGGTGAAGCGCGGCTTTGACATTCATTTGATGACTGATCACCGTGTGCGCGATTATGGAAAGAACTTTCCAGCTTCGCAAGTTCATGTGGTGCCTTCGGCCAGCCCATCGTTGTCTTTAGCGCTGCCAAAAAATGCCGCAACACTGGCCTCTGGTTTTTTTAAAGCGTGGGGCATTTTTAAAAAAAATAAGCCGTTGGCTGTTGCTGGCTTTGGCGGTTATCCATCTTTTCCGCCACTGTTTGCTGCATCGTGGCTGAAAATTCCGTGCCTTGTGCATGAACAAAACGCCGTGTTGGGCCGCGCCAATAAAGTTTTGGCGGGCCGTGTAGATGTGGTTGCAACATCATTTCCGACTGTGATTGGCGTTTCAGAATCCGCACAAAAAAAGCTGACCTTCACGGGCAACCCGGTGCGGGCCATTGCCTTGGCCAAAGCGGCTTCGCCATATCCTGAGCCTAAGCCTTATGGGCTGTTTTCGCTTGTGGTGTTTGGTGGAAGCCAGGGTGCGAAATTCTTTTCCGATTTTATGCCCGATGTTTTCAAAATGATGGCAGAGAGTGATCGCAAGCGCTTGCGCTTGGTACAGCAATGCCGGGCCGAAGATTTAGAACGCGTGGCCGCACTTTATAAAGGCCTTCACATTCAAGCCGAACTCAACGCATTTTTTGCAGATATGCCTGCGCACATTGCGTCGGCGCATTTGGTTGTGTGTCGATCAGGTGCATCATCGATTGCAGAACTGGGTGTCATTGGAAGGCCCGCCGCCCTGGTGCCATTACCCTACGCGCTTGATAATGACCAATTGAAAAATGCGCAGAGCTTTGCCAACGCTGGCGGTGGTTGGGTTTTGCCCCAAAGGGAATTGATGCCCGCTGAATTTGCGGCATTTTTATCGCGGTTGATGAGCGAGAGCGAAACCCTTAAACGAGCCGCAGACTGTGCCTTAAAACACGGGCGTCCCGATGCGGCCGAACGATTGGCCGATGTGGTTGAAGACATTATTGCGCGAAGGCGTTGATCTGGAGAAGCGTTAAACATGAAATTACCCCGCGACGTTGGCCCCATCCATTTCATTGGAGTTGGCGGCATTGGTATGAGTGGCATTGCCGAAGTGATGGCAACGCTGAACTATAAAGTCCAGGGCTCTGACATTTCCGATAATTACAATGTGGCCAGGCTTCGCAAACACGGCATTGATGTTGCCATTGGCCATGACGCCAAGAACTTGAAAGATGCGGCTGTTGTGGTTGTGTCCTCGGCGGTGAAACCAGATAATCCTGAATTGGTTGAAGCGCGTGCGCGATTTTTGCCTGTGGTTCGGCGGGCCGAAATGCTGGCTGAATTGATGCGCTTTAAATCTTGCGTTGCTGTTGGCGGCACGCATGGCAAAACCACAACCACGTCCATCGTTGCGGCTTTGCTTGATGCGGGCAACTTAGACCCCACCGTTATCAACGGCGGCATCATCAATGCTTACGGCACCAATGCGCGGCTGGGCAAAGGCGAATGGATGGTCGTTGAGTCAGATGAGTCTGATGGTACATTTGTAAAACTTCCCGCTGATGTGGTGATTGTCACCAATATCGACCCAGAACATCTGGATCATTACGGCACGTTCGATAAAGCCAAGGACGCGTTCCTGGCATTTGTTGAGAACATTCCATTTTATGGTTTTGCGGTGATGTGTATTGATCATCCGGTTGTGCAGGAATTGATCGGCAAAATCAGAGATCGTCGGGTGATCACCTATGGCCGTTCGCCACAAGCTGATTATTGTTTGGGCGACATGCATTTTGAAAATGGCGCAACGCATTTTTCTGTGCGCGTGAAAGATCGCCGCTCTGGCGCTGAACATCAGATCAATGATTTGGCTTTGAGCATGCCGGGGGATCATAATGCTCTCAACTCAACCGCCGCCTTGGCTGTGGCGCGAGAGCTTGGTTTAAGCGATGAAGCCATTCGCAAAGGCCTTGCCAGTTTTGAGGGTGTAAAGCGCCGCTTCACGCGCACAGGCGAATATAATGGTGTGACGGTTTATGATGATTATGGCCATCATCCTGTTGAAATTGCGGCTGTCTTGGCTGCGGCGCGGCGCGTCACCAAAGGTAAGGTCGTGGCGGTTATGCAGCCCCATCGTTATACGCGTTTGGCTAGTCTTTTCAATGATTTCAGTTCATGTTTCAACAATGCAGATCAAGTGATTATTGCCCCGGTTTATGCGGCGGGCGAAGCACCGATCGAAGGCGCCACGCATGATCATTTGGTGGAAGGTTTGCGTGCGCGCGGCCACAGGGCTGTGAGCAAGATTGACACGCCAGAACAACTGGCACCTTTGGTGCGCGGCATGGTTTTGCCGGGTGATATTGTGGTGTGCATGGGCGCTGGCACGATTACACAATGGGCCTATGCTTTGCCTGCCCAAATGGCTGCGATTGATAAGGCGTAAACCATGACGCGCATTGATGGCGAAGCGCTGTTAAAACGCCTGCCAAAGGTTCGTGGCCGTTTGATGCCTAATGCCCCGCTGGCAGATTTAACTTGGTTTAAAACGGGGGGCCCGGCGGAAGTTTTATTCATGCCAGCTGATGAGGCTGACCTTGCAGAATTTATGCAAGGCACGCCGCAAGACATTTCTGTTTATGTGATTGGCGTTGGCTCAAACTTGCTGGTGCGTGATGGCGGTGTGCCCGGTGTGGTGATCCGCATGGGGCGCGGCTTTAATGACATCAAGCTTGCTGGCCCCAACCAAATTCGGGCAGGCACGGCTGCACTCGACATGCGGGTTGCTCAATTTGCGCTGGAACATAGTATTGATTCATTAACCTTTCTGATAGGAATTCCCGGCACGATAGGTGGAGCACTTCGCATGAATGGCGGGGCGCATGGTGGCGAGACAACCGACGTGCTGATTGAAGCCCGCGCGGTTGATCGTGAAGGAAAAATACACGTGCTTCAACATGCCGAGATGAATTATAGTTATCGTCACTGCGGGGCAGCTGAAGATTTAATTTTCACAGAAGCTTTGTTGCAGGGAAAGCCCGGCACACAATCTGCGATTAAAGCGCAAATGGACTCGCATGTTGAACATCGCGTCAATGCGCAACCCATTAAAAGCCGCACGGGCGGATCAACTTTTAAAAATCCTGCTGGACTTAAATCTTGGCAGTTGATTGATGCAGCAGGCATGCGCGGTTTTGCTGTGGGGCCTGCCAAAGTTTCTGAACTGCATTGTAATTTTTTAATCAATGAGGGTGGTGCAACTGCGGCACAAATTGAAGAATTGGGCGAAACTGTGCGGGCGCGTGTGAAGGCACATTCGGGCGTTGACCTTGATTGGGAAATCAAGCGCATCGGCATTCCGCTGGAGGGCCAGCCATGAAAGAAAAGCTGAAGCCCGAAGAAACTGTTGTGGCTGTTTTGATGGGCGGCTGGTCGGCTGAACGCAATGTTTCGTTGTCATCTGGTGAAGCATGTTGTGCCGCTTTGCGCCGCGCTGGTTTTGACGCCATTATGATTGATGTGAAGCGTGAGACGATTTATACAATTTTGACGGATCTGAAACCCGACGTTATTTTCAATGCACTGCATGGCAAGTGGGGCGAAGATGGCACGGCTTCGGCGCTGTTTGAAACTTTACAAATTCCATACACGCATTCAGGAGTGTTGGCTTCTGCCATTGCCATGCACAAAGAAAAGTCCAAAGCGCTGTTCAAAGATGCTGGCATTCCTCTTGCTGAAAGCATGATGGTGGATATTGAAATTGCCGCCGCAAAACACCCTATGGCTTTGCCCTATGTGATTAAACCCGTGGCCGAAGGTTCAAGTGTTGGCGTTCATATTGTTGATCGTTCCAGCAATGGGCCGGTGGCAACGCTTTTAGATGAACGCCATATTTTTGGCGACCAGGTTATGGTTGAACGCTTTATTCCGGGCCGCGAACTGACCTGCGCTGTGATGGGCGATGTGGCGCTCGGTGTGATTGATATTGTTTCGAATGATGCGCAATTTTATGATTATCGCGCTAAATATTCTGAAGGCGGATCGGTGCATATTTTGCCCGCCAACATTCCCAATGATGTTTATCGCAGATGCCAGAAATATGCGTTATTGGCGCATCAGGCCTTGGGCTGTCGTGGTGTTTCGCGTTCAGATTTTCGCTATGATGATACCAATTCAGAAAAGGGCGAATTGATTTTGCTCGAAGTGAACACCCAGCCGGGAATGACAGGCACATCGCTTGTGCCCGAACTTGCCAAACATGCGGGCCATTCGTTTGAAGAGTTGGTTACATGGATGGTGAATGACGCATCGGTGGACAGATGAGCCGCGCACAATCTGCACTGAATTTTTTAAGTTTGCGAAAAACCCAAGCCTTGGCACGGCTTGTTGCATTTTCGATTTTGGCATTTTCGGTTTCGCATGGTTTGACGAAGGGTGGATATTTTGAAAATCCGGCCAGCCCGTGGAGCAGGCTTTCAGGCACTGTGGCGAGCATGATGGGCCTTGCTGCTGATAACATTCAAATCAGCGGGCTTTCACAGCACGACCCACAACAGCTTTTGGCCGCGTTGAACATTAGGCCCGGCAGCAATATGATTGGCTTTGATGCCAACCAGGCGCGCATGACCTTGCAAGAGATGAATTGGGTGAAAGCGGCAACGGTTGAACGCGATTATCCTAACACATTGAAAATCAACGTGGTGGAACGCATTGCTTTTGCGCTGTGGCAAAACAAACAAGAACTGCAACTGATTGATGAGACAGGCGCCAGCATGGGCCACCCGCAGTTTTTGATGGCCAATCATTTGCCCATCGTTACGGGTGAAGGTGCAAATTTAGCGGCGGCAGAACTTGTTAACGAGTTATCAGCCATTCCTGCATTATCACAGAAGGTCAATGGCGCTGCTCGCGTGGGCAATCGGCGTTGGACGCTTTATCTCGATAACGGTGTCAAGGTTGCATTACCAGAACAGGGCGTTGCCGATGCTTTGAAAACGGTGTGGGGACTTGAACAGCAACAGGGCATATTTGAAAAGGGCATAAGCATGGTGGACATGCGCATTCCTCATCAAATGATTGTTCAGGTGGCCGAGGTTGAAGTTGTGGCGGGCGCAGCCGATAAAGGGTTGAGCCAGAAGAAATAAGCGGGCTGTTGCCTGTGTGTGAGTGGGGTTGAGTTTAGGAATGAGTGTCGTGCAATTTTCTGGCGTTAAAAGCAGGGGACAATCAAGCGCCCCAAAATCATCCATCATCGCTGCACTGGATATTGGGTCAACCAAAATTTCATGTCTTATTGCTGAAGTGCAGCCGCCAAAAATGCGCGGTGTTTTTGATCCGCGCCAATTGATCAAAGTGATTGGCGTTGGGCAAACAGCCTCACGCGGCATTCGTGCGGGAACTGTTGTTGATGTGAATGAGGCTGAATGTGCCGTTCGCATTGCGGTTGATGCGGCTGAACGCACCGCCCAAACTTCAATCTCAGAAGTGATGGTTTCAGTGTCTGGCGGCAAGCCAGCGTCGAGTTGTTTTTCAGGCCGCGTGCGCACGCAATCCGGCGTTGTTGGCCCACGTGATTTGGATTTTGCCATTTCGCAAGCCTTATCCACAATAGAAATTGGCAAGCGCACAATTTTGCATTTAAGCCCGGTGAACCATGTCTTGGACGGCGTGAGCAACATTGCGCAGCCCTTGGGCCTGCATGGTGACGCGCTGCAATCTGATATTGGTGTGACAACGCTTGAGCCATCTTACCTGCGTAATTTGTCGGCCGCCATCGAGCGGGCCCACCTTCATCCCGCTGGTTTTGTGTTGGCACCTTATGCGGCTGCCAAGGCGGCTTTGACGCCGGATGAACTTTCGCTTGGCGCCATCGTCATTGACATGGGTGGCGCTGTGACGAGCATCGCCTTCATGCGTAATGGCAAGCTTGTTGCGGCTGATAGTTTGGCCCTTGGTGGGCAGCTTGTCACCAACGATGTGGCACAGGGCCTGTCGACCCCGCTGGCCCATGCCGAACGCATGAAAACCCTTTGGGGCAATGTTTTGCCCGGTGGCCACGGAGAGCGTGAAATGCTTAGTGTTCCGCTCGTGGGCGAACGTGGCACAGATACGATTCAAAAAGTGCCAAAATCATTTCTTACCAATATCTTACAAGCACGTCTTGAAGAAATGTTTGAAATGATCAGGCAACGGTTGGAAGCGCCAGGCTTTGCAGCGGCAGGAGGCATGCGCGTGGTTTTAACGGGTGGAGCAAGCCAGCTTTCGGGCCTTCGTGAATTGGCCGCGGCCATGTTGGGCAGGCCAGTTCGCCTTGGCAATGCAGCAAGCTTGAATGGCATGCCAGAGCATATGCGCCACGCAGGTTTTGCCGTGGCCACGGGTGCCTTGGTTTATGCCGCTGCACCTGATCAACACTACGCCGTTCCGCAAGAAGCCCAAGCGCATTTGCAACGCGCGAACATGGGCTATGCCAGACGTGTTGGGCAGTGGTTGGTTGAGGCGCTTTAAAACAACCCTTTTTTGTCACTTTCCTAACAAAATCCTCCACTTTGAGTCATAATGACTCACTTTTCTTTAAGTTGAATGGAGTTTGGTTAGCACTTGTTAACCTTTTCTTAGAGTTTGAGTAAGAAGTTAGGGTTTCAACCCATTTATTTGTTGGAACGCTCATGTCAATCAAGCTCACGGTACCAAATCTCTCCGAACTTAAGCCACGGATCACCGTGTTTGGTGTGGGTGGTGCAGGCGGCAACGCGGTTAACAACATGATCGAAAGCCGCCTTGAAGGCGTCGAATTTGTTGTGGCCAACACTGATGCACAGGCACTTTTGCAAAACGCGGCCCAGCGCCGTGTGCAAATGGGAACAGCTTTAACCCAAGGTTTGGGTGCTGGTTCACAGCCGCAAATTGGTGCGGCGGCGGCTGAAGAAGCCTTGCAAGAAATTGTTGATCATCTGGCCGGAAGTCATATGGCCTTTATCACCGCGGGCATGGGTGGCGGCACAGGCACTGGTGCAGCGCCAGTTATTGCACGCGCGGCCAAAGAGCAGGGCATCTTGACTGTTGGTGTTGTGACCAAACCATTCCATTTTGAAGGCGCGCGCCGCCAAGCCACAGCTGAGCGTGGCATTGAAGAATTGGCGCGTTATGTTGACACGCTGATTGTTATTCCCAACCAAAATCTGTTCCGCGTGGCCAATGAAAAAACCACCTTCGCTGCCGCCTTCGCGATGGCAGACCAAGTGCTTTATTCAGGCGTTGCATCCATCACTGAATTGATGACCAAGGAAGGTTTGATCAATTTGGACTTTGCTGACGTTCGCGCCATTATGAGCGAAATGGGCAAGGCCATGATGGGCACAGGCGAGGCTTCCGGTGATAAACGCGCCATTGAAGCTGCTGAAGCTGCCATCTCCAATCCGTTGCTGGATGATGTTTCCATGCGCGGCGCAAGGGGTCTTTTGATCTCGATTTGCGGTGGCCCAGATTTGACACTGTATGAAGTTGATGAAGCCGCAACCCGCATTCGTGAAGAAGTAGACCCTGAAGCAAACATTATTCTGGGTGCAACATTTGATGATGCGCTGGAAGGCACCATGCGCGTTTCAGTGGTGGCCACTGGCCTTCGCACCGAAGCCGGTTCAGCCGAACACCACCACGAGGTTGAAGATAAATCCCGCGCCAGCGAACCTGAACGCAAAACCTATAGCATTCCCCAACCTTCAGCCCATGTGAAGGTTGCCCGTGCAGCACCCATCGTTGCCCGCCCGGCACCCCATCCTATCATGCAGGTTGAGGAAGAAGTGATGGAAGAAACGCATGAGCAAGAACCCTATCAAGAAGAAGTGGTGATGGCCCCGCCAAAACCCATTGGCCGCATTCCATCGATTGAT
>JANXRO010000070.1 GCA_025356765.1 Hyphomicrobiales bacterium
GAAACATTGTTGTTTGCGTGCACGGCACCAAAACGTTTGTCGATACCAATAAGTTCTATGGCGGGGACTGCTGGCTGCATTTGCCGTTTAGAACCCCTCCTCCCAAATAGGGAGAAGGGGCGCTCTCGTTATTTATTCAACGGGGCACTTGCTGTCGGCCATATAGTCATGCACTTCAAGCTTGCCTGAAATGATGTCTGCCTTTGCAGCTTCAACCTTGGCTGTCATATCTGCCGTGAACAAGGCTTTGTTGTTGTCGTCCATCGCGTAATCAACGCCGCCTTCTTTCAGGCCCAAGGCATGAATGCCGGGTTTAAAGCCAGCGGTGCCATCTTTCATGGTGTTGTAAACGGCAACGTCAACACGCTTCATCATTGATGTTAAAACTTTGCCGGGATGGAGATAGTTTTGGTTGGCATCAACGCCGATTGAAAGTGCGCCACCATCAGCAGCAGCTTGCAATACGCCAAGACCCGTAGCACCTGCCGCTGCATAAACAACGTCAGCACCCTTGGCCATTTGGCCCTTGGTGATTTCGCCGCCCTTAACAGGATCGTTCCAAGCGGCACCAGTGTCGCCAGTCATGTTTTGGAATACGGCTGCATCCTTATTGGCGCCTTTAGCACCTTGGGCATAACCACAAGCGAAACGATGGATCAACGGAATGTCCATGCCACCAACAAAGCCAACTTTGCCGGTTTTTGAAGCCATGGCAGCGGCCATGCCAACAAGATATGAACCTTCATGTTCTTTGAACACGATGGATTCCACATTTGGCAAATCGACAACCATATCCACAATTGCGAATTTCAGATTTGGATATTCCTTGGCCACTTTTTCAACGGCTGCTGCTTGGGCAAAGCCTGCGGCGATAATCGGTGAATAGCCTTTATCAGCAAAGTTGCGAATGGCTTCTTCACGTTGGGCTTCATTGGCAATTTCAAATTCGCCATAAGCAACGTTCGATTCTTTCTTGAATTTTTCTGCGCCGTTGAACATTGATTCGTTGAACGACTTGTCGAACTTGCCGCCAATATCAAACACGATGGCGGGGCCAACGTCGGCGGCAAATGCGCCTGAAATCATCAGTGTGGACAGTGCAACAGCACCGAGCAGTGTTTTGATCATCTTGAAACTCCCTGAAATTTTGACCGGCCGATCAAGCCATGGCCCAATCAACGCTAAATTTCAGGTTTTGGCAAGCGGGAGAGCACGCGCGCCACTTGAAATATTTGTGGCCGTGCCCATCTAGAAAACATGGAGTTAAAAATGTCACAAATCTCAGTAAGCACCGACCAACTGCAAGCAATTGGCAATGGCACCTTGGCCTATGTGCGCAAAATTGAGGCGGAAACCGCCGCAAAATTGATCGGCCAGCCTATTCAACTTACGCAAGGGCAAGAACTGTTCTGCCTTTACAATGCCAATGGTCAACCCATCTCGATTTCTCAAAGCTATGAAGCCGCAGTGGGCAATGCCATGGAGCATGAGTTGGTGAGTGTTATGGTGCAGTGAGTTTGGCTTTGCCGAGAACATTGGTTAAATAATCAAACACAAGCCGCAAACGTTGCAGCGTTTTTAAATCTTCGTGCATAACAACCCAGCACTCAAGATAGATTACCAAACCGGGCAACACTCTTACTAGATTTGAACGGCGGGCAAGCTGGGCTTGGCAAATGCCAATGCCCAATCCTGCACGAATGGCCGCTAGCTGGGCCAAATCATTGTCGGTAGCAAAAGCAACGTTCTTGGGTTGTGGAAGATTTCTTGCAGCAAGGCCTTGCACAATAGCATCGCGGCGATCATCGCCAATGAAAGGACTGTTTTGTGCCAGTTCTTTAAAAGTTTTTGGCATTTGATGTTTTTCTAAAAATTGTGTTGTGGCAAACAAACCCAATTCAACAGGTGCTACTTTTTTGGCAATCAAGGAAGATTGTTTGGGTTGAGTTAAGCGCACGGCAATATCGGCCTCGCGTTTAAGCAAATCATCCGTTCGGTTCGAAAGCATCAATTCAATTTTCAAGTTTGGATATTTTAACTTCATTGGTGTCAGCAGCGGCGGCAACACTTCCACCCCAAAAACTTCTGAACAGGTGATGCGAACAGATCCAGCTTCGTCTTGAGCGGGCGCAGAAGATCCGCGTCGAAAAGCACCAATGGCAGATTCAGCGGCCTCGGCTTGGGTGCGCAGTGCTAATCCCATTTCGGTGGGAATAAGGCCAGAAGGTGCTCGCGTGAATAGTGGAACCGCAAGTTCGGCCTCTAAGCTTTCTATTTGTCTGCGCACAGTGGGTTGTGATGTTCGCAATTTTCGCGCGGCTGAAGACAGGCTGCCCTCACGCATGACGGTTAAATAAACATGCACCAAGTCCCAAGACGATAAAAAGGGGTTCATAAAAATATGATAGGCTGGTGAACGATAATAGACAATGGCGTTCAGCTTGGTTTGGGGCGAGATAGCATCATCGCAACAAAAGGAATAGAAAAATGAACACCCACTCTCAAATCAACGGCACAGTAACAGGTGCACCAAATATTGTATTGCGGGCTGAAGGCGCGTTGGTTTTTGCTGCGGCAACTTTTGCCTTTAGCCAGATGCATTCAGGTTGGCTGCTCTACGCCATTTTATTTTTCACGCCCGATATTTTTATGCTGGGATATTTGGCCAACGCGCGATTAGGATCCATAATGTATAATATTGGCCACAGTTATTTGGTGCCAGCAGCCTTGTTGGCATTGGGTTGGTTTACGGTTTTACCCTTGGTCAGCGCCATCGCATTGATATGGATTGCCCATATTGGCTTTGATCGCGCGGTGGGTTATGGCTTGAAATATGCCTCTGGCTTCAAGATCAACCACCTCAGTGCACCAACAAGATAAAATTGAAGTTGGGGCTTACTTTCCCAACTCGCCCATCAGTGCTTTGTCGATCAGTCCCCGCGTATTGGTCAAGCCATAAAGTGCGGCGAAAGAACCAAATCTGGGCCCGCGCTCTTCGCCCAACAGCACTTGATAAAGCATGTTGAACCACGTTTGGCCCACACCGATAGATCCATCTTTCTGGGTTACGGTATAAGGTTCGCGCCTGCCGATATCATAGGCTTTTTGTTGAATAGCTTCAGGTGTGGCGCTTTCGGGAAGATCGGCCAGAGCCGCGTTCAAATCTGTCAACGCCTTTGCTTCATCCTCTGTGCAAGCACGATAGACTTTGTTCGGCTTCACAAAATCCAGATAATAGCGGATTGCATAACCCACCATCTTATCAAGGCGCGGATGAGTGCTGGGGTCCATCTCGGGCATATAACGCTTTAAGAATGCCCAGAGCACAGACTTATCTTCCGTGTTTGCAACGGCGACTAAATTTAACAGCAGGGCGAATGTAACCCCACCGGTTTCTGGCTTGGGCGGGTTGCCACCATGAATATGCCAGACAGGATTCATCAAATGATCTTTGGCTTCAGTTTGCTTTTGATAGCCAGCCAGATGTTGGGCATATTCATCAACCGCACGCGGGATCACATCAAAGAATAACTTCTTGGCCTCGCGTGGCCGATTATACATATAAAGCGAAAGTGAATCAGGATCAGCATAGGTCAGCCATTCATCAATCGTCAGGCCATTGCCTTTGGACTTTGAAATCTTCTGGCCTTTGTCATCCAAAAATAATTCGTAAACATAATGCTCAGGCGCAATGCCGCCCAGAATTTCACAATTGCGATCATAGATCGGTGCATTGGATTGGTGGTCTTTGCCAAACATTTCAAAGTCTACGCCCAAAGCCGCAAAGCGCATGCCGAAATCTGGCTTCCATTGCAGCTTGGTTCTGCCGCCGCGGACATCTAAAGTGGTTTCAGTGCCATCTTCATCGTTGAAGGTTATTGTGCCTTTTTTGGCATCAATTGATTTCATCGGCACATACAGCACACGACCTGAAATCGGCGAGATGGGCAGGAAGGGCGAATAGGTAGCTTGGCGTTCTTCGCCCAAGCTGGGGAGCATGACGCCCATGATGTCGTCATATTTTTCCAATGCGCGGATCAACATGTCATCGTATTTGCCGGATTTGTAATATTCTGTGGCGCTGCCGAATTCATATTGAAAGCCGAACGTGTCGAGGAAGCGGCGCAACATCGCATTGTTGTGGTGGCCGAAGCTTTCATAGTTCCCGCCAAATGGGTTGGGCACAGAGGTGAGTGGCTTATGAAGATGTGGTTCTAAAAAGGATTTGTCGGGCACGTTGTCTGGAATTTTGCGCATGCCGTCCATGTCATCAGAAAACACCAGAAGGCGCGTGGGCACATCGCTCATCAATTCAAAGGCACGGCGCACCATGGTGGTGCGGGACACCTCGCCAAACGTACCAATGTGAGGCAAGCCTGAAGGGCCATAACCCGTTTCAAACAGTACTGATTTTTGGCCAGATTTTTCCACACGCTTTAAAATTTTACGCGCCTCTTCGAAGGGCCAAGCTTTGGATTCAAGGGCGGCAGTGCGCAGAGCGGCAGACGTGGTCATTTAGGTGTTTTCCAATTGAAGTGTCCGGCCTCTTTAGGCAGGGACACTTCATGGGTCAATCTTAACCCGCTTTTGTATATTTTTTTAAAAATGCCATGCTGCGACCCCATGCAAGATCTGCTGCTGTTTTATCATAACGCGCAGAATTTGTATCATTGTTGAAAGCGTGGTTCACGCCATCGTAAACGTAAAGCTCATAGGTTTTATTGTTTGCCTTCAGCGCGGTTTCAAAATCTTTTATACCTGCGTTGATCCGATCATCCAGTCCGGCATAGTGCAACAACAAGGGTGCCTTGATTTTAGCCACGTCGTCACCAGTGGGTTGTTGACCATAATAAGCCACACCTGCCGAAAGCTCACTATCCGCCACAGCCAACATATTGACAGCACCGCCGCCCCAGCAAAAACCAATGGCCCCAACTTTGCCAGTGCTCTTTTCATGTGCGCGCAAGGCAGCGGACGCTGATTTTGATGTTCCTAATATATCTGCAGGGGTAAGTTTCCCGATCATGTCTCTTGCAGTGTCTTCGTTGCTTGGTGTACCACCCAAGGCCGTCAAATAATCTGGTGCAAATGCCAAAAAGCCTTCCAAGGCAATACGCCTTGTGATGTCTTGGATGTGTGGGTTCAACCCTCGGTTTTCGTGGATAACCAAAACACTTGGCAATTTTTCTGTTGCTGCTTTAGGCACGACCAACAGGCCCTTTGTTCCCGGCGCAATCTCAGTCATGGCTGTTTGCAACCGCGGATCGTTTTCAGGCACAATTGCAGCTTGGGCATAGTCATTTTCCAGCAAAGGAAGTAATGTCAGTGCGGCCGTTGTTGAGCCGGAAACCACAACCAGTCTGTCGAGAAATTCACGCCGCGATATCCCGCCATGGGTATATTTATCAAAGAGAGAAATTATTTTTTGATCCATAACTGGCTCCTAAATTTGTTACGACGAAACATTCCGCTCAGATTGAGACAAAGGCGTGGCAATCAGGCTTTGACTTAAAAGTATTCTCTCTTAAACAGACCCAACCCATGAGCCTGACCGATTATCCCATCACATTGCCACCTGTTGCTGTGCTTGTTGCACAGGGCGCAACCGTGAGCGGAGAGTTTTTGGGCGCAGCGGCAGCCTTGGCGAGGCTTTCGGCCCTGCCGCATCTGGTTTGTCATGTTGGTTTTCTGGTCGAGCGCTTGGCCGGGCAAGCTGGTGCTCCTAAAAGCTTGGCGCGCGCTGCCAAAGAACAGCGCCATTTTGATGTGGCAGAACTTTTTGCATTTGTTGTACCCTCTCGTGTGGCAACGCCCACACCTTCAGGGTTTGCGCGTTCACTTGGCGTGGAACAGGGCGATGACGATGACACCACACTGAAAAATGTTGCCTACGATTTGTTGCATCGGTTGACGTCTAAAACCTATCCGTTTTTGCGCGAAGCAGCCGAAGCCGCAAATTTTCTGACGCGAGCGAATTGGCCGTGGGCAAGGGCAGCACTTGGCGCATTGCTGCAAGCCAATCCAAAACTCGATGTCGCAAGTTTTGCAATCGGCTTGAATGTTTGGGACCGCATTGAAGAATGGGAAGATGAAGGCCAAAGGCCAGTTGGCCAACAAGATGCCATTTCAGGCGAAGAGGCTACGGCATTTCTGGGAACTGTTTTAGGTCTCGACGCTGAACACCGGCAAAGCCAACGCGACTATGCCGCAACGGCAACACATGCATTTGCCCCGCGTGATCGCAAAGACATCAATAATATTCTTTTGGCGGAAGCTGGAACGGGCCTTGGAAAAACCCTGGGCTATTTGGCACCGTCTTATTTATGGGCACGCAAGAACAATGCGCCTGTGTGGATTTCAACTTATACAAAAAATCTGCAGCGCCAGCTTGATCAAGAAACAGCGCGTTTGGTGCCAGACCCAGCTGAACGGCGCACACAAATCGTGATCCGCAAAGGCCGCGAGAATTATGCCTGCTTGCTCAACATGCAGGAAGTGTTTGGGCGACTGACAGCAACCAACGCGCGCTCGGCATTGTTGGCCACGCTGATTGCAAGGTGGGCACGATTTAGCCGCGATGGTGATATTGTGGGTGGAGATTTTCCCAGTTGGCTTACCACCTTGTTTTCTGAAACCACGATTGATTCAGAAACCCGAAACCCAACCCCCACTTCACTGGGTCTGACCGACAGGCGCGGTGAATGCATTTATGCTGCTTGCCCACATTTCAAACGTTGCTTTATTGAAAAATCAATTCGCGCTGGGCGCAAGGCTGATATTGTTATCGCCAACCACGCGCTGGTGTTGCACCAAGCGGCGTTGGATCATGCTATTGGCGTTGCCAAAACTGAAGAAGAAGAAGCTGCACCCGGCGGGCTTCGCCGTATTGTTTTTGATGAGGGGCATCATTTATTTGATGCGGCCGATTCGGCTTTCTCCGGTCATCTCACTGCGATGGAAGCATCGGAGCTTCGTCGTTGGTTGCGCGGGCCAGAAACCGAGCGGCGGCGCGGGCGTGGACTTGGTGAACGCTTGGGAGATTTGTTATCGGGCGAAGAAAAATCTGAAAAGCTGTTGCAGCATATTTTGCGCGCTGCTTCAGGGCTTCCAGGCCCCGGCTGGACGAGGCGCATTCAGACGGGTCAACCGGAAGGGGCGGCAGAGGATTTCCTGACACTGGTGCGGCAACAGGTTTTAGCGCGATCAGAGGCTTCTTCATCAAACTCCCTTGAAACAGACTGTCTGCCTTTGGTGGAAGGGCTGAGCGTGGCCATTGATGAACTGGCGGCCAATTTGATTGATTTGCAAAAGCCCATGTCGGCCTTGGCCAATCTGCTGTTGAAGAAACTGGATGATGAAGCCTCAGAACTACAACCCGCTGAACGCGGGCGCATTGAAGCAATAGCACGCTCATTAAAACGGCGGGGAGAATTGGCGGTTGGTGGTTGGGTTTCCATGCTGAAGCAATTGCAAGGTGATGCCAATCCGCTGTTTGTTGATTGGTTTGCCGTTGAACAAAGCTTTGGGCGCGAACATGATGTGGGGCTTCATTCACACTGGGTAGACCCAACCGTGCCTTTGGCAAACGCAGTTTTGCGCCAGGCTGATGGCATCATCGTAACCTCGGCCACCTTAAAGGATCGGCCACCGGACATTCCTGATGATTGGTCCAATGCGGAAATGCGCACAGGTGCCATCCACCTGCCCTATCCGGTGAAGCGTGTGAGTTTTGACTCGCCCTTTGATTATCCGAACATTGCCCGCGTGATTGTGGTGACTGATGTGAACCGCGAAGATATGGATCAGATTGCAGCTGCCTATCGTGAATTGTTCTTTGCCTCGGGTGGTGGTGCATTGGGATTATTCACGGCGATTGCCAGATTGAAGGCCGTGCATAAACGATTAAACCCAACGCTGACCAAAAAAGGCTATGCACTTTATGCCCAACATGTTGACCAGATGGACACAGGCACGCTTGTTGACATGTTCCGCGCTGAACGCAATTCGTGTTTGTTGGGAACCGATGCTGTGCGCGACGGCGTTGACGTGCCGGGCGACAGTTTGCGGTTGATTGTTCTGGATCGTGTGCCATGGGGCACGCCCACAATTTTAGAGCGCGCAAGAGCCGAAACATTTGGTGGCAACGCATATAAAGATATGGTGGTGCGTTTAAGGTTGCGCCAAGCTTTTGGAAGGCTGATCAGACAAGAGGGAGACCGCGGCGCATTTGTGATTTTGGACCCGCGCTTGGCTTCAAGGTTTACAACCGCTTTTCCACCGGGCATTCGCGTCGACCGTGTAGGATTGGTGGATGCGATTGATTTGGTAAAAGCCTTTGCACCCAAAAGTAATTCTGCATGAAGCCCGTTTCCATTCTCTCCATGTGTGGAAGTTTGCGTGAAGGCTCAACAAATTTGGCACTTCTTCATGCGGCAAAATTGTGTGTGCCAACGGAAGTCGAGATCATTGTGTGGAATGAGCAATCTCATCTTCCGCATTTTAGTCCTGATCTGGAACATTCACCTCCGGCGATCGTACAAAATTTTCGCCGCCTCATCGGCCACGTTGATGGTTTGATTGTCGCTTGCCCTGAATATGCCAAAGGCATGCCCGGCAGTTTCAAGAATGCTTTGGACTAGCTGGTGGGTGGCGAAACTTTTGTGAACAAAAAATTCACACTGTGGAATGCTTCGCCTCGGGCATTTGAGGCCCAACGCAGTTTGAAGTTGGTGCTTGAAACGATGTCTGGCATTTATGTTGAAGCAGCAGCGTTGAACATTCCGCTTTTGAAGCAGGAGATAAATG
>JANXRO010000100.1 GCA_025356765.1 Hyphomicrobiales bacterium
GCGACACGCCGAAAGCCAAAGAAATTTATGAAACCATGGCGCGTGACTTGGCGTTTAACCCGCGCGCGAAGATGGAGGGTTGATGATGGCAGATCATTTGGAAACCGAAGTTTTAGACCATGCCACTCGAATAAGTGCGCAGGAGTTGGCCCGTATTCTTAATGTTGATGTGACGTGGATTGAAACGCTTCATGCCCATGGAGCCATCAACGAAAATTTGAGTTATTCAGTGATGACGATGACGAGGCTGCGCAAAGCGCGACGCTTGGAACTGGATTTAAACCTGAACACCGAAGCCTTGGCCGTTGTTTTGGATTTGCTCGACCACATTGATCATCTGCAAAGTCAATTGGCGCAACATCGGGCGTAGGATGCGCATGAAACTTTAGGGATAGGCGCAGTGCATTTTTGCTTCAGCTATAACTCACAGATTGTTTCAAGAAGTTTTCCGGCCGCTGTTAAAGGCAATTTGGCCATGGGTTTGAAAACGACTTGTGTGTCGGAACCGATTTGAGTGCGAATGATTTGAGTTAAATCCACAAATCCGCTTGGTGGGGCTTCTGCCAATTTTAGATAACGCACTTCAACTGTGTTGAGTGCTGTTTGGGCGAATTGCCACTCGTGTGCACCAATCATTTTTTTTTTAGGAAACCCGGAAGGCGAAGTGAAAATTTTTCGCCATTTTGACGTCGAAACATGTGGATCGTTCGCCCGTTCAAGGATGTAATTGTCTGTAGTGTGCGGCCACACTTGCAGTTCGTACCAAGCGTTAACTGATCGCCAATATCATAGCGAATAAGCGGCTGGGCCGTGTTGTAGAACGGAGTTACAATGCACCGACCCTGCACGCCGGGTGGACAGGTGTTGTTATTTTCATCCAAGACTTCAACCAGCAGCAATTCCCAATTTACATGATAGTTTGATGTTTCCGGACATTGATGTGCAATGTCGTATACCTCTTTGGAATTGTAGATATCCATAATGCGCGAACCAAAAACCTGCATACACTCTTCTCGTGTTGCTTCGCTAAGATTTGCTCCAAAGGCAATCATGCAATCCACTTTTGGCGGATTACCCCGCGCACGCATTTCTCTTGCCAAATCGAACAGATTGTTGGCGCGGCCAATAACATAGGCAGGCTTGTAACTCTGCATCAAGTCTGCGGCTTGTCCAACTGGGTTGACATGGTTCAAAGAAATGATCTGGCCACTGCGGGGGGATGTTTCCCAAGCTGGCCCCCAACCTTGCACGACTATCCCTTTTGGCTCACGCGCAACATCAGCTTTTACTGCATGCCACCGAAACATATTTTTCGTGAAGTCCAACTTGTTCCAGTTGAAAGCTCGAAAAAGCCCAGCTTTTGAAGCCATGCCCACTAACGCATTCTGTCGCGTGGTTACTGGAATTCCGGTTGTGCCGGTTCCGGTAAAGTCGGCGGTCGGTCCGTGCCCACTGGGAAGCAGTTGAGCAAGCATACTTTCCCGTTGGTGTAAAAGATCTGTTCGGGTCAAAATCGGCACTTCTTTCCATCTGGAAAAATCAAATGTTCCATCGCGCTTAAAAAGACACGCAAGGCGATCTTTGTAAAAGGGCACTTGTGCTTTGGCGAAACGCACCAAGTGTTCGAGCTGATTCTGCTGATGTCGCTTGATTTCTTCTGCAGGGAAAAACTGACTCTGTAATAAGAACTCATAAATCTGTTTTTGAAATTCGAGATGTGGTGTCATATTTGTCACATGGCTGAGAAAAATCGGGGTTGTCAATCCATCTCAGGCTCAGAAAGGTGGCATTTGCCGCCATTTAGTTGCCTGTAAATATTGACACAATTTATAGTTGCTTCCCTTTTGCAGCGCCTACATGCTATTTCTTTACAAACAGGTAATCGGGCAGACACAATGAAAATAAATTTTCTCCAAACCACAACTGCAATTTCAACCACACTGGGTGTGTTTATGTCAGGCGCAGCGTTTGCGGCTGATATTGATGTAACGCAACTTCCTGCGGTTTCAGCTCCTAACGGAAAAATTGAAATTTACGGCGGCTGGACTGGGCTGAACGGGTTCTCAAGCTCT
>JANXRO010000119.1 GCA_025356765.1 Hyphomicrobiales bacterium
CGCACGCCTTCTTGATTGGTGCGATAGCCCACGCCTGCCAGAAGGGTGTGACGATCAATCCAGACCAGATCACCACCTTCAATTTTGCCTTCACCCGTAATTTCACCGGCAATGGGTAACCCAAGCTTTTCCAACACAGCACCATTCACCGATGCTTCCTTCCGGCGTTGCGGCTTTCCCATGCGCGGGCGCACGAGGCCCCTGGGCGTAATGATCAAAGCATCATGGGTGTAAAGACTATCAAGGGTAAGGCCTTCGCCCTCACCCAAATCAATCACCTCAGCACCATTGGACTTCAACGCCTTTTCAACAACTGCATATTCTTTCAAAGCGTTTTCTAAATTGGGTCTGGAATGGAAATTCAAATCTTTCCATTCTGCGTCAATCTTGGCATCAGACACAAAAGCCGATGCAACAGAGCGCACCGCCACTTTTTTAAGCTGGCCCCAATTGTTGAAAGCGCCAAAATCATATGTCATTTTCGTTTGATCCTAAATTCAAGTGTGTCACCGGTTTTGCTTTGCGACAACAGTGTATGGCCTTGTTCTGTGCAGAAGTGTGGCATGTCTATCGCTGCCATGGGGTCTGTGGCCAGTACCACAAGTTCAGAACCTGTGGTCATAGCCTCAAGCTTTTTGCGCGCTTTTAACACTGGCAACGGGCATAGTAGGCCAGAAAGATCGAGAGTTGTTTTGGTCATCGGTCTATCTATAGTGAAGCTTTGCATTGGAGAATAGATGTGTCAGTTGTTGTGAAAACCAAAATCATTGGCCGGGTCGAACAACTTTTATCGGCAGTGAACCGTGATGATGGATTTGAAAAGCAACAAAGGCCATCCATCAAACTGTTGCTTTCGGGCCCAGAGGGCGATTGTCATACTGGTGAGACAAGGCTTTCTGACAGCCGCACTCTTCAAACCTATAAGCGCAACACAATCATCCGCAATGTGCGTCAGATCACATTGATTTCGGCTGAAGAAATGGCGGAGGTGGCAACAGCAATGGATCTGCCAGAAATGAACGCCTCGTGGCTTGGTGCAAATATTTTAGCCAGCGGCATTCCTGATCTTACATTGCTTCCGCCGTCATCGCGGCTGCAGTTTCCGTCAGGTGCAACGCTGGTGATTGATATGGAAAATATGCCCTGTCGCCAGGTTGCCAGTGTTATTGAAAAATTTCACCCTGAAAAGGGGCCATTGTTTGTAAAGGCCGCAACCCATAAACGCGGGTTGACTGCTTGGGTTGAACGCGAGGGCGAAATCCACGTTGGTGACGCAATCACCGTGTTCATTCCACCGCAGCGGATTTATGCCCACGCATGAATATTCTGGGCGCTGTAATTTCAGGTGGACAATCAACGCGCATGGGGTCTGAGAAGGCTCTCATCAAGCTCGGCACAAAAACACTCATTTTGCGTGTTGTGGACCGGCTTTTGCCCCAGGTCGATGATGCCATCATCAATGCGAATGGTGACACCAAGCGGTTCGAATTTCTGGAACTGGATATTGTTCCTGATATTGAAACAGAACTGCAAACACCACTGGCAGGCCTTCATGCCGCATTGGCCTATGCCGCCGAAGAAGATTTTGATGCGGTGGTAACGGTGCCTTCAGACACGCCGTTTTTGCCGCGCGATCTTGTGGCAAAACTTTCCGGAGATAGGCCAGCAATTGCAAATTCAAACGGCCAAGACCACTATCTCACAGGATTTTGGCCAACAAAGCTTTTGCCTCAACTGGAAAAAGCGCTAACCGCCTCAAACCGAGTGCAGGATTGGGTTGCACGTTCTGGTGCCGTGAAAGTCAATTGGCCGGCTGGTTCCTATGATCCGTTTATGAACATCAACACGCCGGCTGATCTCAAGGCGGCGCTGGCGCTTTTGCCAAAGGTGCGATGAATGATGCGTGTGATCGGCGTTTGTGGGTTCAAGAATTCTGGCAAAACCACGCTGGTTGAAAAGCTGGTTGGCTATTTGACACAGCGTGGATTTAAAATCTCCACCGTCAAACATGCCCATCACGATTTTGATATCGACCATGAGGGCCGCGACAGTTTTCGCCACCGCAAGGCGGGCGCATCAGAAGTGGCCGTGATTTCACAAAACCGATTTGCCATCATGAATGAACTCAGAGGAACTGTGCCGCCCACACTGGAAGAAATTCTCGCCAAGCTTTCACTTTGCGATCTTGTCATCGTTGAGGGATACAAGCGTGATGCGCACGATAAGATTGAAGTGCGCAATCTCGAATTGGATCATCCGGCACTCGCAGAGACTGATCCTACTATCGTTGCTGTTGCGGCCAATGGCCCAAGCATGGCGTCTGTTCCAGTTTTTGACCGAGACGATGTGCAGGCATTGGCACAGTTTATCGTTACCCATGTGGGCTTGTCGGAAAACGGCTGACCTCAGTCGTTCCATTCTCACCTTTGTTGAAAATAACTCACTAATGCTAATCCACGGGAAAAGGTGTTTTTATGAAAAGCAAAGCAAAAGTTGTTGTCATTGGTGGCGGCGTCGTGGGCGTCTCAACGCTTTATCATTTAGCCAAAAAGGGCTGGAGTGACGTTGTGCTTGTTGAACGCAAAGAGCTGACATCGGGTTCCACATGGCATGCCGCAGGCCTTTTGCCGCTTTTCAATATGTCTTATTCTGTGGGTCAAATTCACAAATATTCGGTGAAGCTCTATGGCGAACTTGAAGCTGAAACGGGTCAAAGTGTTGGTTTCAAAAAAGTGTCCAACATCCGCATTGCGCGCACCAAGGATCGTTGGGATGAGTTTATGTATTACGCAGGCATTGCTGAAACACTTGGCATAAAGGTCAACAAACTCACCCCTCAACAGCTCAAAGAGATTTGGCCACTGTGTGAGATTGATGGAATTATCGGGGCCATCCAACATCCTGATGATGGTTATATTCAACCGGCAGATTTAACTCAGGCCTTGGCCAAGGGTGCACGGTCGCGCGGCGCTGAAATCTATCGCAACACTTCCGTTACAGCGATTGAACAATTGCCTTCCGGTGAATGGTTGGTGAAAACCGATCAAGGCGACATCACCTGTGAGCATGTGGTTTCTTGTTCGGGTAATTTCGCCCGCAAAACGGGTGCTATGGTTGGGCTGGATATCCCGGTTATTCCGGTTGAGCATCAATATATCGTCACTGAGCCACATCCATTGATTAGAGAGCGCCAAGCCAAAGGACTTCCAGAAATGGGTGTTCTGCGTGAAGCTGATTCAAGTTGGTATATGCGCGAAGAAAATGGCGGATTGTTGCTGGGGCCATATGAAAAGGGCGCGCCTGTTTGTTATGTCGATGCGCCTTCTGATCAATCCGAATATGAATTATTCCAAGAAGATCTGGATCGGTTGGGCCCTTATATCGAAACGGCGATCACGCGCGTTCCCGCATTCGGCGAAGTGGGCATCAAAAAAGTATATAATGGTGCCATCGCTTACACGCCAGATGGCTCGCCCATCATTGGCCCTGCTTGGGATAAAAAGAATTTCTGGCTCAATGAAGGCCATAGTTTTGGCGTAACGGCTGCTGGTGGGGCTGGTTGGCAATTGGCGGAATGGATTGTCGATGGTGAACCCACGATTGATATGATGGGCGTGGATCCTCGTCGGTTCGGTCCCTATGCCACCAAGGGCTATCTGATCGAGAAAAATGAAGAAGCCTACGCCAATGTATTCACACCTCACTTCCCAGAGGAAGAGCGTGTTGCGGCACGGCCATTAAAGCGCACGCCGGTTTATGATCGCATGAAGGATCTGGGTGCGGTGTTTGGATCGGTCTACGGTTGGGAGCGTCCGGGTTGGTTTGCGCCAAAGGGATATTCGCTTTCAGACGTCGAATTGAACAAGCAAGACACACTGACCAATCACAACCATGCGCCAGCCACTGATGATGGCCGCATTGTTGAAAAATGGTCATTCCGTCGTTCAAACTCCTACCGCTTTGTGGGTGAAGAATGCCGCAATGTGATGGACAATGTGGCTCTGCAAGACATGAGCGCCTTTGCCAAGATGGAAGTGTCTGGCCCAGGTGCACGGGGTTGGCTTGAAGCTATTCTGGCCAATAAAATTCCAAAGAAACAAGGCCGCATTGCGCTCACGCATTTGCTTACACCTTCGGGTGGGGTGCGAGCTGAATTTACCGTTTATGAGTGGGCGCCTGGGCGGTTCTATTTGGTTTCCGCTGGTGCGTTTGAACGCCATGACCATGATTGCCTGCGCAAGCTTTTGCCGGCCGACGGTTCCGTGCGGTTGAATCCGCTGACCACGCGGCTGGGCGTATTGGTTCTGGCTGGTCCAAATTCACGCAAAGTTTTGCAGAAGTTAACCTCGGCTGATTTGTCGAACGAAACTTTCCCTTGGCTTTCCGGCAAAGAGATTGCGGTTGGCACAGCGGCAGCGCATGTGTTGCGCGTCAATTTTGTGGGTGAGCTTGGTTATGAATTCCACTCTCCCGTCGAAAGCCAAATCGCCTTGTTTGATCAGTTGATGGAAGCTGGCAAAGAATTTGGCATCAAGCCTTATGGTATCAAGGCCATGTCGTCTTTATCAATTGAAAAATCTTATCGTCTTATCCCGCGCGAACTTTCGATTGAATATTCGGCTTATGAATCGGGCCTTGATCGGTTCGTTCATCCAGCCAAAGGGCCATTCATTGGACGCGATGCACTGGTTGCCGGAAAAGAAAAAGGCCTCAACTGGAATTTCGTGACAATGGAAGTGCACGGAATTACCGATGCTCATTCTGATGCGCGGGGCTCAGAGCCGATTTATTCTGGTGGTCAATTGGTTGGGCGAGCAACCAACGGTGGGTTTGGCTGGCGGGTGAATAAGTCACTGGCTTTGGCCATGGTCAAGCCTCACTATGCAAAAGTGGGCACTGAATTGGAAATAAAAATTCTCGACAAAATATTCAAAACCACAGTGATCGTCGAAAGCCCTTACGATCAAGACAATATAAAATTGCGGGGATGAACTTCTTATTGCGATGAGGCTCTGTTAGTCTGACGCCCGAATCAGGGGGCTGCATTTTGATAAAATCCACACATGCCAAGTCGGGAATTATCTATGTTCTTCTGGCAACTTTGGGGTGGAGCTTATCAGGATTATTTGTTCGGCTAATGCCCGAACTTGATGGTTGGCAAATTAACTGCTGGCGCGGCCTTTGGATGGCCACGGCCTTGCTGGCCTATTTGATCTTGGTTCATCGCACTGAAATTGGGGCGCGTTTTGACGACATTCCATTTCAGGTGGTTCTGGTTTCGGCCTTGTGTTTTGCTGCGGGAACCACATTTTATGTAACATCTTTAACCCTTACCAGCACGGCGACCGTTTCTGTCATTGGCGCCACATCCCCCTTGATCACAGCCCTTCTCAGCCCGTGGATTACGGGTGAAAGGCCCCACATCCTGGCGTGGGTGTCGGCTGTACTGGCCTTGGTTGGCATGGGCGTTATTGCCCGCGATGGTTTGGAAGTGGGCCATGTTGCTGGAATTATTGTCAGCAGTTTCGTGCCCATCACCTTTGCTTTGCAAACCTTGCTTTTGCGCAAATATCGCAATTATGACATGATGTTTTCCATCTGCGTCGGTGGCTTTTTTGCATTTCTGTTGGCCTGTATTGGCAGCTTTGTGGTTGGTCACCATTCACCATTCGAGATAAGTTCCCGCAGTTTTTATCTCCTCATGCTCATGGGGCCTTTGCAGCTTTCCATTCCGTTGGTGTTTTACGGCATGGGTGCAAAGCATATGCCAGCCATCACCCTATCACTCATTGCCATGCTTGATGCGATCTTCAATCCATTCTGGCCATGGCTTTTTGTGGGTGAAAGGCCAAGCGTTGCATCAATGATTGGTGGAAGCATTATCTTGGGTGCCGTTTTGCTCACAACGCTTGGGCATAGGTTTATTTCCGCGCGCCAGGCATGAGCCGGGGCAAGGCCACATTTATCGGCTTTACCGCGATATTGATGTGGACGTTTCTGGCTTTGCTCACTGCGGCCAGCGGTGCCATCCCGCCCTTTCAAATGGCTGCCATGACATTTTCAATCGGCGGTCTAACCTTGGCCTCACGCTGGCTTATACGACCAGATGCGATGCGTGGTCTTCTACAAAATTGGCAAGTCTGGCTTCTGGGCACTTTTGGTCTTTGTGTTTACCACTGCCTTTATTTCTTTGCTTTGCAAAATGCGCCGCCGGTTGAGGCAAGCCTGATCGCCTATCTCTGGCCTTTATTGATTGTGCTGTTCTCTGCCCTTCTGCCCGGAGAAAATTTGCGCCTTCATCACATCATCGGGGCTTTGCTGGGCTTGGTTGGGGCCATTCTCATCATCACAAAAGGCGGCACCGTTGGTTTTTCAGCTGGCATCAAATCTGGCCATCTTATGGCTTTGGCGTGCGCCTTTATTTGGTCTGGTTATTCAGTTTTGTCGCGCCGCTTTGGTGAGGTGCCAACCGATGTTGTGGCGGGCTATTGCTTGATTACAGCATTGGTCGCTTTCATCTTGCATATAGGCCTTGAACCCACCATCTGGCCACAAACGCCCAATCAATGGTGGGCTGTTATTCTGCTCGGGCTTTTTCCCCTAGGTCTTGGTTTTTATGCGTGGGATATTGGTGTTAAGAAGGGCGACATTATGGTGCTTGGGGCATCGTCATATGCGGCACCCTTATTATCAACACTGATTATGGTATTCAGTGGCTTTGCCAGCGCTACTTGGGCGTTGGCTGGCGCATGTGTGTTGATCACTTTGGGTGCAGCCATTGCCGCCAAGGATATGATCTTTAAATCTAACCTTTAAAGTTATTTTTGCGGGTTCTGATCTCGGCGAAAACTTCGGCGTCTGTTGCAGTTTCCATGCTCAATGTGGCGCGAATTTCCAAACTGTCACAACGCAAATAGGGATTCACTTTCAATTCGTCACCCAAGACAACCGGACACGTCATCCGGCCTTCCGCTAAAAGTTTGTCAACTTCGTTGGCGCGCGCCTGTAGTTTTTTGTTGTTAGGCTCTAACGTCAAAGCGAACTTGCAATTGGCCTTGGTATATTCGTGACCAACATAGACATAGGTGTGGGGAGAAATTGATTTGAATTGATTGACTGAATGAAACATCTGCTCGAGCGTTCCTTCAATCACTCTACCACACCCCACTGAAAATAATGTGTCGCCCGCAAAAAGCGAAAATTCAGACGGAATATGAAAAGCGATGTGGCCCAAGGTATGGCCGGGGCAATCGATCACTTCAATTTCGCGGTTTGACCACATGAATTTTTCGCCGCCTGAATATGTTTGGTCAATCCCAGGAATTCTATCGGCTTCGGCTTTGGGACCAAAAATTTTGCAGCCGAAGTGTTCTTTCAGTTGCAGATTGCCTTGAACGTGATCAGCGTGGTGATGAGTTGTAAAAATGTGGGTGAGTTGGCGGCCAAATTTTTTCAGTTCGCGCTCAACCGCATCGGCATCTGGCGCATCGATGGCAGCCGTGGCACCCGTCACACTGTCATGGATAATAAGCCCATAATTGTCTTCTAAACATTTGAATTGGCGCATATCGAGATGGGGCATGTGGTGTTAACCTTATTATAGTGGCGGATGACCGCGTTTGTTTTATCAGCTATGTTTCGCCAATGAACATTGTTGATATAGCCGAATTCTATTCCCGTCCGCTTGGAAAAATTGCGCAGGATATTTTGTCGCGCCAACTTGCCCCGGCATTGAAGGTTGCACCCGAGCAGGTTGTATTGGGTTTGGGCTTTGGCACACCCTATCTCTCGGTTCAACACCGAAGCTTGGCTTTTATGCCGGCGCGCAGTGGCGTTGTGCACTGGCCTTCTGTTTCAGGTGTTAGGTCAGCTTTGGTCGATGAGCTTGATCTGCCTCTCACCGAAAGCATGATCGATGTTGCTTTGGTTGTGCACGCACTTGAATTTAGCGAAAGCCCACAGGAATTGCTGAATGAACTTTGGCGGGTGTTATCGCCACAAGGTAAGCTTTTATTGGTGGTGCCCAATCGACGTGGCCTGTGGTCAACCTCAGATGTCTCACCCTTTGGGCAAGGGCAACCATTTTCGCGATCACAAATTTTAACCCTTCTGAAGGCCGAACAATTTTCTGTCAAAAAAATTCAACATGCATTGTTGGCGCCGCCGTGGGCCAATTTAGCCTTGGCACGGGCTTTTGAACATTTGGTGGGAACTGGATTGGAACGCTTTTCAGGCGCTATTATCATTGAAGCCACCAAGCAGATTTATGCCTATTCCACGGGCAAACCGGCGCGGCGCAGCATTTCGCGCCTTCGGCCCGTGATGTTGCCTCAGGGGGCAAGGCCTGCCCACAAAGCCTAACGGGCTTTCAATTGTCAGCAACATTGCCTAAGACAGCTCAACGTTGATAAAGCTTAGTGAAACTGGTTCGATGACACATGAAAACAATATTGGTGGACTGTTAGAAACTGCCAGGCGCGACATTGACGCAATCGATGATCAGCTTCTTGCACTTTTGGTGCAACGTTTTGCTGTCACAACGCAGGTCAAGCTGGCCAAATCACAAAGCAATGATGTCTGGCCATTGCCCCTTCGCCCCACGCGCGAAGCTGAAATTATGCGAAGGCTTTTAGCCAAGGTGAAGGGTACTGAAGTGGCACCTGAATTTTTGGTGCGTCTTTGGCGAGCGATTTTAAGCCAATCAAGTTTGAACCAATCGCCAATCACGTTGCATGTGAGCAGGCATCTCAATTCGAATATGGCCCATAGGCTAAGGTTGCGTGACTATTTTGGGCCTATGCCTGTTGAAGACTATCGTGATGAAGCACAGGCCCTTTTGCAAATTAATACATCAGCCGGTGATCTTTGCGTGGTGGAAACAGAACAGCCTTGGGCCGAAGCTTTCGTGGCAGGCCAAGCCGGTGCTGCGCGCGTGGTTGCTGCTTTGCCTGTTTCTGGCGATGATACGATGCCCAAACTTTTGGTTATTGGCCAAGCACCCGTGACACCTTCTCAACACGATGAGACCTTGGTTATCACATCAGGTAAATTGCCGCGTGATTTTGCACCTGAAATTTTGTGGCAAGGCAAATCGGGTGGTTTGCGGATTTCAAGCCTTTCAGGGTTTTTGTTAGAGCATGAAAGCCCCTTGGTGGGATTGGTGCGATCAAACGCCTCGCTTGGTTTGAAGCTTGCTGGCCACTATAGCAGCGCCTTGAAAGTGTAACACAAATGACCACGAACACCATTCATGGGCCAAAACCCAAAGCTGGCATATTGGATATTAAGCCTTATGTGCCGGGAAAATCTGGCGCAAAAGCCGCCAAAACCTTCAAGCTTTCCTCCAATGAGTCAGCTGTAGGAGCCAGCCCTAATGCCATGGCCGCCTACACCGCATCGGCGCATGAGTTGGCGCTTTATCCTGACGGTGGGGCAATGGCACTGCGTCAAGCGATTGCAAAGCGCCATGGTTTGAAAGCTGAAAACATTGTGTGTGGCGCGGGCTCTGATGAGTTGTTGCAACTTTTGGCCCATGCTTATTTAGGGCCCGGCGATGAAGCCATTTATTCGCAATATGGTTTTTTGGTTTACCCGATTTCAATCTCAACCAACGGAGCCACGGCAGTGGTGGCACCTGAACAAGGTTTTGTTGCCGATGTGGGTGAGATTTTATCGCGTGTAACGGCAAAAACAAAAATCGTGTTTTTGGCCAATCCCAATAATCCGACTGGCACGTATTTAACTGCGACTGAAGTAAAGCGCTTACATCAAGGATTGCCAGCGCATGTGCTTTTGGTGCTGGATGCGGCCTATGCTGAATTTGTAATGGCGAATGATTACGAAGCAGGTGCATCTCTCGTTGAAGCCCATGACAATGTGGTAATGACGCGGACCTTTTCTAAAATTCACGGCCTTGCCGCATTGCGCCTAGGCTGGGCCTATTGTCCACCCGCTGTTGCTGATGTTCTCAATCGCATTCGTGGGCCATTTAACGTGAGCCTGCCTGCCATCAATGCCGGAATTGCTGCCATTGAAGACGCTGGCTTTACCGACATGGCCTTGGCGCATAATAATAAATGGCTGGCATGGCTTAAAACTGAAATTGAAAAACTTGGGCTTGAGGTTACGCCAAGTGTTGGCAATTTTCTTCTTGTTCATTTTCAATCGCCTCAACAGGCACAAAATGCTGATGCTTATTTGGGCGAACATGGCGTGATTATCCGGCGCGTGGATGCTTATGGGTTGCCTTCTGCTTTGCGGGTTTCAGTGGGCACAGAAGAGGCCAACATGGCGTTTGTTGCCACCCTTGCGAATTTTCTTAAATGACTGTGATGTTTAATCGCGTCGCCATTCTGGGCCTTGGGCTAATCGGCTCATCGCTTTGCCATGGCATGAAAGAAAAGGGCTTGGCCAAAACAATAGTTGGCCATGCCAAAAGTGCTGAGACACGAAAAATCGCCCTTGAGATTGGTCTGGTTTCGCAGACCTATGAACATGCGGTTGATGCGGCACGGGATGCTGATTTGGTTATTCTCTGCGTGCCGGTTGGGGCCTGTGGCCTGCTTTCACAAGAGATTGGGCCAGTTTTAAAAGCGGGTGCCATTGTTACTGATGTGGGTTCTGTCAAAGGCGCTATTCTGCGCGATTGTGGGCCGCATATCCCTCAGGGTGTTCATTTTATTCCCGGCCACCCGATTGCTGGCACAGAACAATCGGGCCCGCGTTCTGGCTTTGCCAGCTTGTTTCATGGACGGTGGTGCATTCTAACACCACCCGAAAATGCCAACCCAGAAGCTGTGGAAAAACTCACCCGGTTTTGGCAGGCTCTGGGTTCGAATGTTGATGTGATGACGGCAGATCATCATGATCTGGTTTTGGCCATCACCAGCCATTTGCCGCATTTGATTGCTTACAACACCGTGGCGACAGCAGCTGATTTGGAAACGGTAACAGATTCTGAAGTGATTAAATATTC
>JANXRO010000143.1 GCA_025356765.1 Hyphomicrobiales bacterium
CTTTTGCGGCTGGGCCTTCTCAGAGCTCACTTGCGGTTCAGGTTTCAGGCGCGCTTCGGCTTTCAATTTGCGTGCCGCCACCCCTGCCCCGCGTTGGGCCAACATATCAGAATAGCCACCGGCATATTCACCCCAATGCCCATCACCTTCAAACATCAGAACCGATGTGGCAAGCTTATCCAGAAAATCACGATCATGGCTGACCAGCAAAACTGTTCCCGTATATTCGCTCAAGAGTTCCTGCAAAAGGTCAAGCGTTTCAAGGTCCAAGTCGTTTGTAGGTTCATCAAGGATCAGAAAATTTGAAGGCTTGGCCAGTTCGCGCGCCAAAATCAAACGGGCGCGTTCTCCGCCTGATAATACTGAAACTGGTGTTCGGGCTTGTTCGGGCCGAAACAGAAAATCGCGCATATAACTTACCACATGCTTGGTTTCACCGTTGATGGTGACAGATTGGCCACGACCAGCCGTAATCACATCTTGCACCAACGATGTTGGATCAAGGCTTTGGCGGCTTTGATCAAGGGCCACAATTTGCAAATTGGTACCCAACTTTATGGTTCCGCTGTCAGGCTCTAACGCGGCTGTGATCAATTTTATCAATGTGGTTTTGCCAGCACCATTGGGGCCAACAATGGCCAGCCTGTCGCCGCGCAACAGCAACAGATCAAGCTCCGCCACAATTTTTCGCTCAGCAAAGCTTTTGCTAATTTTCTTGGCTTCCACCACAAGCTTGCCTGACATATCGCCTGCCGATGCCGCCAAGCGCACATTGCCCTGTGACCCAACATGGTCTTTGCGTTCTTTGCGCAAGGTTCCCAGCAACTCAACACGGCGCATGTTGCGCTTGCGCCTTGCGGTAACGCCATAACGCATCCAATGTTCTTCGGTGGCAATGCGTTGGGCCAGTTTTTGCTGGTTGATTTCTTCTTCTTCTAAAACCTTGTCGCGCCATTCTTCAAAATGGGCGAAACTTCTGTTCATCCGCTTGGTTTGGCCGCGATCCAACCAAATTGTGCTGTTGGACAGCCTTTCAAGAAAGCGTCTGTCATGGCTGATCAGAATGAAAGCAGACCTGAGCGATTTCAATTCGGCTTCCAGCCATTCAATAGCGGGCAAATCCAAATGGTTGGTTGGTTCATCCAACAAAAGCACATCAGGCTCTGGCGCCAGGGTACGTGCTAGGGCGGCCCGGCGGGCCTCACCTCCTGAAAGCTTTGCGGGGTCTTCTTCACCTGAAAGGCCAAGTTCATTGAGATAATGGCGACAGCGATAAGGGTCATCGGTTGGGCCAAGGCCTTGAACAACATAATCAAGAACGGTTTTATATCCCGTAAAATCAGGTTCTTGCGGTAAATAGCGCAAGGTGGTTGCGGGCTGAAGCCAACGTGTTCCTTGATCTTGTTCAACCAAACCCGCAGCTATTTTAAGCAGCGTGGATTTGCCTGATCCATTGCGCCCAACAAGGCACATGCGATCGGTGTTATGGAGCATGAGCTCTGCACCATCAAGCACGGGCCTGCCACCAAAGGTTAGCCCTATATTTTGTAGATTAAGAAGAAGATCAGCCATGGTGCGCTGACTAGCTGATCCTCTCTCTGCGTGCAAATTTTACAGTGTCGCTAGGCTTTCAATACGCCAGCTTGTTTTGCATCATGCGTGGCCAAATAATCCATCAGGCCTTCGGATAAGCAATCATGCGGTGGCAATCCAACCTTCTTCAAACGCGCGCGCACATCCTTTATTTTGCCGGGATCAAACCCTTGGCCAATGATGGAAGACACAAAGGCCGCAAATGTTGGTGGCGACCAGCCTTTTTCCTTCGACAATTCGGTGTGCACAAAATCCAAACCATAAAAACCATGTTTGGTGTTTTCAACGCGGCCATACAAATGAACGCCACAGCCTGTGCACGCATGGCGGCGGATGAGCGCTGTGTCGTCAACCACTTTCAATTTATGGCCATTGGCGGTCACAGAGACATTGTCTTTGCCTGTCACAGCAACGATGGAGAATACAGCACCCTCAGGTTTCCAACATTTGGAACAGCCACACGCGTGGTTATGCGCGGTTTGGCCTTTGATGTGAATGCTGACAGGATCTGTGGCGCAATGGCAGGTGAGTGTTCCTCCTGCAAAATTCTTCTTGGCCGTGCTCAAAACACCTTTGTTGATTAAGGGGTGCAGTGAGATTGGTTTGGTAGTTTTCTTGTCTGCCTTTTTGGCAGCTTTTTTCGGTGCTGCTTTTTTCTTAGATGGTTTTGTAGCCACGACGACGTCCTCCTCTTTGCTGTTAAAACACGATGACACTCCGAATAGATTTTCCTTCATGCATCAAATCAAACGCATGATTGATTTGGTCCAAGGGCAAAATATGCGTGATCATCGGATCTATCTCAATCTTGCCTTCCATATACCAATCAACAATCTTGGGCACATCAGTGCGGCCACGCGCGCCACCAAATGCCGTGCCACGCCACGAGCGGCCAGTGACCAATTGGAAAGGCCTTGTGGAAATTTCTTGGCCAGCCCCTGCAACACCAATGATGATGGATTGGCCCCAACCCTTGTGGGCCGCTTCCAACGCGATGCGCATCACTTTAACGTTGCCGATGCATTCAAATGTGTAATCAGCACCCCCGCCGGTCAAATCTACGAGAAATGCCACCAAATCGCCTGGCACCTTGGATGGGTTGACAAAATGCGTCATGCCGAATTTGCGGCCCCAGGCTTCCTTATCGTCGTTCATGTCTACGCCAACAATTTGCCTTGCCCCCGCCAATCGCAATCCTTGGATTACGTTGAGGCCAATGCCCCCCAAGCCAAAGACGATGGCAGTTGAACCCACTTCAACTTTGGCTGTGTTGATTACGGCACCAACACCTGTTGTCACACCGCAACCAATGTAACAAATTTTCTCGAAAGGGGCATCTTGGCGCACTTTGGCCAAGGCAATTTCAGGCAACACTGTGTAGTTTGAAAATGTTGAACAGCCCATATAATGGTGAATAGCTTGGCCCTTATATGAAAAGCGCGACGTGCCATCGGGCATCATGCCCTTGCCTTGGGTGGTTCTGATTTTCTGGCACAGATTTGTTTTGGGGTTTAGGCAATATTCGCATTCACGACATTCTGGCGTGTAAAGTGGAATGACATGATCACCTTTTTGGAGTGATTTTACACCAGGCCCCACATCAACAACAATGCCTGCACCTTCATGGCCCATGATTGCTGGAAAAAGGCCTTCAGGATCAGAGCCTGAAATGGTGAATTCATCGGTGTGGCAAACGCCCGTGGCTTTAATTTCAACCAGAACTTCGCCTTCGCGCGGACCCGTCACATCCACTTCAACAATTTCTAAAGGCTTACCAGCTTCAAAGGCAACAGCGGCACGAGACTTCATCAGATAATCCCCAATATGATTAGGGCATCCTAACGCAACTTTAGGAAGCGAGATAGCCCTTTACGGTTGCTTCAGCGCCATTTTTCCAAATTGCGTTCAGCCAATCAGCAAACACTTTTTGCATTTCAGGGGCAGTGCCCACGTCGCCATAGATTTCAGACATATCAAGCCAGATTTGCGGATTGGTTTTTGCCAGTTTAGCTTTGGCTTGCAGGCTATCCCAGTTGGGATCATTGGGTTCGATCACTTTGCCGCTATCGGTTGTGCCAAAACAATAACGGCACCACAGGGCCGAGGCCAAGGCCAAACCATTGATCGATTTTCCAGCCTTCAGCCGATCTGCGATGGGCGGCACGATGAATTTAGGTTGGCGATTGGAACCATCAAGACATAATCTTCTAATCGTGTCAGCAATTTTGGGGTTGGCAAAGCGCCGCTCAATCAACGTTTGATAATCTTTGAGGTCGGTGCCGGGCACTGGCAAAACTGTTGGGCGAATTTCATCATCGGTGATCTTTTTGAGGAAGTTTCTGATCAACGGTGTCTCCATTGCTTCATGGGCGAATTCAACATCCATCAAGCCGCCAATATAGGCAATGACAGCATGACCCCCATTGAGAATGCGGATTTTCATATATTCCCAGGGCGTTACATCTTTGACAAATTGAGCGCCAACTTTTTCCCAAGCTGGGCGGCCTGATGGGAAATTATCTTCCACCACCCATTGTTTGAATTCTTCACAGAAAATTGGCCATGTATCTTCAACGCCAAAAACTTCAGCGCAAATCTTGCGCTCACGGTCTCCGGTGGCTGGTGTGATGCGATCCACCATAGCGTTGGGGAATGCAACATGCGCATTGATCCAATCAGCAAGTGCCGGGTTGGAAAGTCTTGCCAAACCGACAACAGCATTTTTGGTAACAACGCCATTGTGGGGAACATTGTCGCAGGACATCACGGTGAATGCTTGAATGCCAGTGGCACGACGCGCGGCAAGGCCAGCGACGATAAATCCAAAAACTGTGCTTGGATCATGTGGGTGGGCACCATCACGCGCAATTGCATGATGTTGTGGGTTGAAATTGCCAGTGGCCGGATCAATAAAATATCCACCCTCCGTTATGGTCAGTGACACAATGCGAATTTCAGGATCGCATAGTTTGGCCATCATGGCCGGCTTGTCGTTGGGAGAAACAAAATCAATCAACGGGCCAGTTATATGTGCTGTGCTCAGATCATTGTCTTGTTCGACAACAGTGGTCAAATAATCTTGAGCGGCCAAGCGCTGGCGCATCGCCTCATCAGATTGCATTACGCCTGCGCCAACCAAAGCCCAATCGTGATCAAGACCCTTATTAAAAAGATCATCAAGATAAACGGCCAAATGTGCACGGTGAAAGTTGCCCACACCAAAATGCATAATGCCTTGTTTAAGCGAAGAGCGCGTATACGTTGGCACCGACATTTTTTTGCTAATCGCTGACAGATTAGCCAGCGATAGTTTTAACTCAGTCATTTTGCGCCATCCAAGTCATAGGTTTGTGAGACGATATAATCGCGTTCAAGGTCTTCAAAAAAAATAGCCATGCGCCCCTCGATGCGGCCCTAGCCCACAGTCTCATTTGCGGATTGTCCGACCATCTTTGCCAAAATAATGCATTCTGGATTTATCGGGTGTCATCCAAACATTAGTGCCCGGTGCGAAAGTATTTTCCCCAGAGGCGCGCACCGTAAGTCGGCCACGTGCACCTGCGTCGATATGCAGGAACGTGTCTGAGCCTAAATGCTCGCTGAGCAAAACCTTGCCCTGCCACTCACCCCTTTTCTCAGAAATTTCGATATGTTCAGGGCGAATACCGATTGTGTCGTTTTCAACAAAATTCATTTTGGGTGAGCCGATGAAGCCCGCAACAAATAAAGAATCTGGTTTGTTATAAAGCTCAAGGGGGGAGCCTACCTGTTCGATATGGCCCTTGTTCAGCACCACAATGCGATCAGCCATCGTCATTGCTTCCACTTGATCGTGCGTTACATAAATGCTGGTTGATCCCAAATCCTTATGAAGCTGCATGATAAAGATACGCATATTCACGCGCAGCGCGGCATCAAGGTTCGAGAGTGGTTCGTCAAAAAGAAATGCCTTGGGATTGCGCACAATGGCGCGACCAATGGCAACACGCTGGCGTTGGCCACCAGAAAGTTGACCGGGCCTTCTTTCCAGATAGTCATTGAGGTTTAAAGTTTGTGCGGCGTGATTGACCTTTTGATCAATCTCGGCTTGGGGCATTTTTGCCATCTTCAACGGAAACGCGATATTGTTGCGCACTGTCATATGCGGATATAGCGCATAAGATTGGAACACCATGGCCAGCCCGCGGCCTGATGGCGGCGTGTCTGTTACATCATTGCCATCAATTTTAATCTCGCCTGATGTCATATCTTCAAGGCCTGCAATCAAACGCAAAAGCGTAGATTTGCCACAGCCAGAAGGGCCAACAAACACCACAAACTCGCCGTTCTTGATCTCAAGATCAGCCCCCGGGATAATCACGGCATCGCCGAAAGCTTTGCGCACTTTGTTGAGTGAAATCGTTCCCATTATTTTACTGCTCCGAATGTAAGGCCGCGTACGAGTTGTTTTTGTGAGAACCATCCGATGATCAAGATCGGTGCAATCGCCATCATCGAGGCCGCTGAAAGCTTGGCCCAGAATTGTCCTTCAGGACTTGAATATTCCGAAATGAAGAAACTCAACGGTGCTGCATATTTGTTGGTCAAGTTCAAAGACCAGAATGCTTCATTCCAAGACAAAATTAAATTGAGCAGACAGGTTGAGGCAATGCCAGGCAGCGCCATCGGTGTGAGAACGCGGGAGAGTTCGTTCCACAACGATGCGCCGTCCATGCGGGCAGCTTCAAGAATGCCCACGGGAATTTCTTTGAAATAAGTGAACAACATCCAAATGACGATTGGCAAATTCAGAAGCGTCATCAGCGGAACCATGCCCCAGAAACTATCCATGATATTGTAATCACCCCAATTGGCCCAACCCCAATCCCTGAACACGAGACCATTGCGATTGAAAATGAGATAGATTGGGATCAGAGCACCTGCGGGGGGCATCATCTTGGTGGATAGCATCCACAGCAACATGTTGTGCGTGTTGCGGCTCCAAGCCCAAAGCGATGCTGGCACCACAAAAATAAACAACAGCAAAATGCCAATGACAGCGTTGGTGGGTTTCCAATTGTTAAAATAGAGGGCCACAAAACAGATTGCCAAAGACCCAAGCACAATGCCAAGCCAGCCAAGGCTGCTGATCTTGCTGCCGCCTTCTGGATTTGGCGCAAACGCCATCGACCACGCGGCGGGAATGGCAAACACCAAACCCAGCAGTGTTGAAAGAATTACAATCACGCTGGTGTTAAACACATAGCGGAAATAGTTGGAACGCTCCTGCACAATGCCGAAATTTTCTAATGTCCAAGGCGTTGAAAGCCAATTTTGGGGCAACGTATAAGCATCCGACTCAGTTTTGAAGGCGGCGACCGCGGTCCAAAAAATTGGGAAGAACAACAAAAGCCCAATTACCCACGCGATGATTGTTGTCAGAAGTTTGCGGCGGTTTGATATTTTCCGGGCCATGCGATTAAGCCTCCAAGTTCTTGCCGACGATGCGGACAAGGAAAACAGATACGATATTTGCTAAGACGACAGCCACCAAACCACCCGCCGCTGCCATGCCCACGTCGGTTGCATCATTCAGTTGCGAGAACACAAGATAGGTTAAGTTTCCGGCGAACCCACCAACACTTGTCACTTTGATTTCAGCAAAAATGTTCAACAGAAAAATGGTTTCGATGAGAATGACAACCGTGATTGGGCGCGACAAATGTGGCAAGATGATATAGCGGAAAAATGATATTGCCGGAGCGCCGTCCATTGCTGCGGCATCTTTTTGCTCTTCATCGAGAGATTGAAGTGCTGTGAGCAAAATGAGCGCTGCATAAGGCAGCCATTGCCAAGACACGATGATTCCAACCGATAACAAAGGATATCGGCCGAACCAATCAATCGCTTCTTGAGCGCCAAAATATTTTTGAATTCCTGCGAACAATCCAAACACCGGATGCATCAACAGATTTTTCCAAACCAATGAGGAAACAGTTGGCATGATGAAGAAGGGAGAAATCATCAACAGGCGAACAATGCCTCGCCCCCAAAATGGTTGATCAAGCAAAAGCGCCAAAAATACGCCGCCTACAACCGTTGTGATAATAATCCCGCCCACCAAAAGCAAAGTGTTAGCCAGATCCTTCAGGAAATACGGATCTTTGAAAAAATAATAGAAATTTGAAAATCCGGCCCAGCCTGTGTTGTCTGGATCTTGAAGATTATAGCGCAGAAAGGCGAAATATAGGGTCAGCGCCAGCGGCACAAAGGACCATGCGGCCAGAACCGCAACTGAAGGGGCTAGGGCCCATTTTCCGAGAGCTTGTGCCTGTTTTGTGGCCATGATGCCGTCCCGCCAGAATGAATTGTAAAAATGACCAGAAGGCATTGGGTATGCCACTGCGGATGCGCCTTCTAAAGAATGGCTCTCCCTTCGCAAGAGGAAGGAAGAGCCGCTTTGTTGTTACTTGATATAACCAGCTTTGGTCATGGCATCAGTGGTGTAGGTCTGTGCTTGTGCCAAGGCATCATCAGCGCTCATCTGGCCAGCAAGAGCAGCCGAGAAAAGTTCGCCAGTTTTCGTTGCAATACCCGCAAACTCAGGAATAGCTGCAAATTGAATGCCTACATAGGGCACTGGCTTTACAGTTGGTTTTGTTGGGTCAGCTGAGTTCATCGAATCCAATGTCATTTTTGCAAATGGCACCTTCATATATTCTGGGTTCGCATAGAGTGATGTACGCGTGCCAGGAGGAACGTTAGCCCAACCTTCTTTCGCAGCCACCAATTCAGTGTAATGCTTGGATGTTGCCCAGCTGACGAACTTTTCAGCGGCTTCAACTTTTTGCGTGCCAGCTGGAATCCCAAGCGCCCAAGCCCAGAGCCAGTTACCACGTTTGCCGAGGCCATTGTCTGGGGCAAGCGCATAGCCAACTTTGTCAGCAACTTGGCTGGCTTTTGGATCAGATACGAAAGACGCAGCAACAGTTGCGTCAATCCACATGCCGCATTTGCCAGTTTGGAACAGCGCAAGGTTTTCAGAGAAGCCGTTGCCTGAGGCGCCAGCTGGGCCTGATTCCTTCATCATGCCAAGATAGAAATCCAGCGTGTCTTTCCATTCCTTGGTGTCAAATTGCGGATGCCACTTTTCATCAAACCAACGTGCACCGAACGAGTTCGATGTTGCTGTCAAGAAGGCCATATTTTCGCCCCAGCCAGCTTTGCCACGCAAGCAAATTCCGTTGATGCCGGCAGCGCGATCAGTCATTTTTGAAGCAGCTTCACGAATGAATGTCCAAGTTGGAGCATCTGGCATTTTCATCCCAGCTTTGTCCATCAGGTCTTTGCGATACATCACCATCGATGACTCACCATAAAATGGCGCGGCAAAAAGCTTGCCATCAACAGAAAGACCACCCGAAACGGCTGGCAAAAGATCTGCTGCATCATCAACGCCAGTCAAAGGAACGAGCCAGCCTTTTTTGCCCCAGATTGGTGTTTCATACATGCCAATGGTGAGAACGTCGTATTGGCCGCCTTTGGTGGAAATGTCTTTCGTCACTTTTTGACGAAGATCGTTTTCTTCCAAAGTAACCCAGTTCAGCTTAACGCCGGGGTTTGCAGCAGTAAAATCATCGGTATATTTTTGCATACGGATCATATCGCCATTGTTAACGGTGGCGATTGTCAGCGTGGTATCTTCGGCTAAAGCCGTGCCTGCCATAACAGCAAACGTGAAGGCGGCAAGCGCGCCCTTCAAAACAGTCTTCATTAAATCCTCCCATGAGCCTACGGGCATTTGCCCGTGACATGGGCGTAAGTCACATCCACAAGCCCTGAGAGTCAATGGCAAATCGTCATTGCAATGCGTCATTGCAGTTGCAACATT
>JANXRO010000195.1 GCA_025356765.1 Hyphomicrobiales bacterium
CGCCAACCATTTACAGGCAACAGCGATCAGCAGTTGGGCGAGATCAATAACCACAACAGCAGCGATGCACATTGAAATAGCTTCAAACCAGCTGCCTTCATTTATAGGGTCGTTCAAAGCTTCCATGCCCAATGTGGCAAGGGTAATGAACAATGCGGTTGGCAAGCTTATGTTGAAGGCTTCAAACAAAGCGCGCCCAATTTTCATCCACATCGACGGTTCAAACGTGGCAGAAGCGCTTGAATTAAACATCTGGCGAACCGGAAGTTTAATGGGGGGCGAGCCAAACCACGTTTCAGATGCGCCAACTTCGCCGCCTTCCGGTGGCCTCGATTTCACGCCAATAAGCGCGCCTGATTCAACTGAATAGTTCAACGGCACAACAGCTTCATTGCCAATGAAAACTTTCGAACCTGTTTTGATTGTGCCCAACGTCATCCAATTTCGGCGCATGGCTTCATCACCCAATTGAACATCGTCAGCAATAAAATTGCCTTCCCCAATATCAATCAGATCATAACGGCCCGAAAGGTTTGTGGAGATTTCTGAACCGCGACCGATCTTTGCACCCATCATGCGATACCAAGCGCGCATGTAGATCGTTGCGAAAATTGAGGATAAAGTATCCAACATAACTTCGGTGGCCAATGTCACAATCCATTTGCGCACATAAATGCCGCTGAACACCGAATATTGGCCAGGCTTCAAGCGTGGCAAAATTGCCCAACGCACACCCACGATGAATATACACGTAAAAAACACCATGGCAGCAGCGGCTGGAAGTGCAATTACCGGCAGATACCAAAAATAGCTGATGCCGCCCAACCAAGGGTTAATCCAGGCATCAATGCCTTCCATCAATCGGAATGCGGGAACAATCGGCATAATGCCAATGGGCGGCAACAACAAAAGCAAAACCACATAGAACGCAATTTGCAAATTGCGCACAAGGGGGCTTGCCTCTGCTGGTGCGGGCAAATCTTTCGGATCAAGATCTGCCACTTTGCAGGCAGGTGATCCACTCCATGATTGATTGGCGGGAATAACTGTTCCAGCAACCACTGAAGCCAAATCTGAAAGTTCAACGCCATCGCCGATGACAACATTTTCTTCAATCACCGATGATGAGCCAATCACAACATCATTGCCGATGTGAACAGCACCGATGATAAATTTATCACCCACCACCCGGGTGTTTGAAATAATCACCTTGCCACCAATCGAGGCATGATCGCCAACGGTCACCAAATCAATGGCGCCCGCGGTCATCTCGCTGATCAATGCTTCCTTGCCAATTTTGGCGCCCAACAGACGCATATAGAATCGAATAACTGGCGTGCCCTGCATCCATTTTAAATGAACCAACGTGGTGAAATTTTGCACCAACCACACGCGATAATAATACACGCCCCACAGTGGATAAACCCCGGGCTTGGTTTGCGGCATGATCAATATTTTCGCCAAAGGCACAAACAGATAGTTAAACAACGTGACAGCCATGAATGCGATGAACACGATCCGCGCGTCGCCTACAGCGGTAGTGTCATCTCCACTCAGCAGGGAATAACTGATGAAAATGGCAAGCCAAGGCCCGGCCTGCAATGTCAAAATAAATGGTAAAGCGATTGCTTGTGCCAAGCCGCACCAAAAACGCCGCATGAAAGGTGGGCGTGAAGATGGCGTTGCAAATTCATTGGCTTGCACGTTATCCAGCGCACCGCGGCTGATCAACACTTCCGAAATTTTGCGAATGCTGCGGCAGTTATACATATCCTGCAAAGCAATAGCCTGGCCAAGTTTATTCAAACGAAGCTTTGAAATAAATTGCGCCGCAATCAGTGAATGGCCACCCAGATCGGTAAAAAAATCTGCGTCGCGTGTAATCGCTTGGCCTGGGAAAACAGACTTTGCGGTTTCAATCAAAAACTCTTCAACCGGGTTGTCGCCATGTTCAGATTGGCTTTCATCGGCCATAACGGCGGCAAGCGGCAAATTCTTCAATGTATTGCGATCAACCTTGCCCGAAACAAGCCTTGGCACTTCGCTCACAATTTCAAATGCCGCTGGCACCATATAGGGCGGCAGGCGCTTGCGCAGTGATTCACGCAAGCTGACAATATCGGGCTTCACATCTTTGCGAGGTGCCACAAAGGCCACAAGCCTTTCCATGCCGTGATCTTTTCGCAAAACCACAGCGGCATGTTCAATAGATGCATCATCCGTGATGGCAGTTTCAATTTCACCAAGCTCTACGCGAAAGCCGCGAACTTTCACTTGGTCATCAATGCGGCCATGAAATAAAATCTGGCCCTTGTCGTTAATGCTGACAGCATCACCCGAACGATAGAGAATTTGGTCAAGGGCTTTTTTATCAAAAGGGTTGGCAATAAATTTTTGTGCCGTTAATTCTGCGCGTCCTAAATAGCCAGCCGCAATGCCGGGTCCGCCAATCAACAACTCGCCCTGCCCGCCTTTGCCAACAGGCTGCAAAGCATCATCAACAACATAAGCTGTGTAATTTGGAATAGGCTTGCCAATAGTAACCGTATCACCATTTTTCAACTCGGCAATTGTGGCCACAACGGTTGCTTCGGTTGGCCCGTATGAGTTGAAAAGACGGCATCCCTTTTTGGCAAAGCGTTCAATCAAGCTTGGTGGGCAAGCTTCACCACCCACAATAACAATGCGCAATGAACCAACATCTTCAGCAAACATCGAAAGCAATGTGGGCACAGTGTCAATCGCGGTAATGCCAGCATCGCGCATGCGGCGTGGCAGGTTTTCAGTGTCGCCCATAATCTCAGGTGTTGCCACCCACAGTGATGCGCCAGCCAAATAGGGCACCCAGATTTCTTCCATCGACAAATCAAAAGCCGCCGAACAGCCTTGGAACATCACATCCTTTGACGTGATGCCAAAGATTGAATTTGAAGCGCGCAGATAATGACAAATATTGCGATGCGTAATAGCAATGCCCTTGGGCGTTCCCGTTGAGCCCGAAGTATAAATCAAATAAGCATTATGGTCAGGAGTATGGCCCTTTGGTTTAGCAAGCGCTTTGAGCAACGGTTGGTGAAATTCTGAATCGGTCATAGACCAAACGGGCTGCGCAATGCCTTGCACGCGGTCCACCACATCCTCATTCACCAAAAGGCCAATGGCATCACAATCTGCCAAACAGGTTTCAATTCGGTTTTTGGGTGTTTCAGAATCAAACGGAAGCCACGTTGCACCGGTTTTCGTCACCGCAATTTGCGATAAAAGCAAATCAGCACCGCGCGTAAAATAAAGCCCCACAACTTTGCCGGGGCCAGCACCGCGCTTCAACAGTTCAGCGGCAATCTGATCGGATTGCGCATCCACTTGCGCATAACTTAAACGAAGGTCATTTTCGATGATGGCGGTTTTTTTGCCATGCGCTTTCACAGAACTGCGAAAAATATCTGCCAGCGTTTCGTTCAGTATAAACTCGGGATGAACTTTGCCGCGTAACACAAAACCTAATTCCGGCTTTTTTGGTGTGTTTGTTTTCTTAACAGATTGGGCGTTCATGGAGTGTCCTAGTTTTTTTATTGTGTCGTGAACCACTATGATCTTACTGAGGCAAGATTGTGAATTGGCTCGTTTTTCTTCATATACTTTAAATTAAAGTTCAACGCATTGCGATGGTTTGCAGCGTCCAGTCAGGTTCTGAAAAAGCAATTTTCATTGCCCCTGTGCCTGCCGCCGCAACCGCTAGAAGAACTGTTTCATCGCCTTCCCTAGGCCTAAGTTGCAAGATTCGCACTCCAATTTCTTCAAATGGTGCTGTGGCGCGTCGGCTTGTTGAAACTTTGATATGTCCATTGCGTGACATTTTCACAGCCAAATCCCGGGGGTCTGTCATCACCTCGCCAGAGGCTTTTAATGCGGCTTCTTTCACGACCCATAAAAATCGGGCCAAATCGTATTTGATATACGAAAGCTTGGCCAAAATGGCGGAGTCCTCAAAACTTGCAACACTGGCAAGAAAGGCTGGGTCTGCTTCAACCAAAGGCCAGTTTTCTGCATCAATGCCAATTTGTAACCCTGTGGCCACCGCCATAAGGGAAACGGGTCGCTTGCCTTTGCGCACATGGGTTATTGAAAAACCCAACTGTTGGCCAGATTTCAAAAACAGTTGCGGTTGCCCCGTGTGGCTGCGCAAAACATCATGGGGCTGACGTTTAACCAAACGCGATAAAATCGCATCGCATGAAGAAACATCAAAACATGCAAGTTGAAATTCAATCATGGCTTTTACCGGCAGGCCCTTTTTTCGACCCTTAAACTGGTGCTGCTGGGCAGGATTGAACTGCCGACCTCATCATTACCAATGATGTGCTCTACCACTGAGCTACAGCAGCTTATGCCGTGTTTCGTGGCCTCCCTTGCCACAGCTCCTTGCGTTTCGCAACCCTTCGTGATGAAACAACGCCCAAGATGAACCAGAAGCCCACATCCCCCATTGTTCTGGCCCGCAAGAAGCGTGAGGCGGCGGCCCTCAAAGCCAATTTAAAGCGCCGCAAGGAACAGGCCAAAACGACAGCCGCACCCGCAAAACCCAAGCAGGATTGATAGCCTCACCCTTGTTTTTAAAGGCTTTGTATCCCACTTAGAAGTTTGAAAGGACTAACAAAACGTGAATTGGGGCGATCTTGTTGACCAAGGTAAAATTGCAGCAGGCGGGTTACGCGATTTTGCCAACAACCTCAACGCCCCAACAATTCGATTGGGTGTCACTGGACTTTCACGCGCGGGCAAAACTGTGTTCATCACATCTCTGGTTCATGCACTTTTAAAACAAGCCCGTCTGCCCGTATTTGAAGCTCAAGCCCAAGGGCGCATCACCAAAGCCTATCTTGAACCACAGCCCGATGATGATTTACCTCGTTTTCCCTATGAGAAAAACCTAGGCACGCTCACATCAGAAAACCGCCAATGGCCGGAAGGCACGCGCCAGATAAGCCAGTTGCGCCTAACCTTGGAATATGTACCAGAAGGTTTCATCGCGCGCAATTTCAGCAGCGGAAAACTGCATATCGATATTGTGGATTATCCCGGTGAGTGGCTTTTGGATTTGCCGTTGATGCATCAAACCTATCAACAATGGGCCAGCGCCATGATCAAGGCCAGCCGTAAAACTGAACGTATTGGCCAGGCGCGTGAATGGCACAAGCATTTGGCAACACTTTCGGCGGGCTCACACGCTGATGAGTTAGAAGCGGTAAAAGCTGCTGAGATTTATACCGCCTATCTCAAATCTTGCCGCAATCACGAATCGTCGCTTTCAAGTTTGCCACCCGGGCGGTTTTTAATGCCGGGAGATCTAGAGGGTTCGCCCCTATTGTCATTTGCACCGTTGGATGTTTTGCCTGATGCAATTTTCAGCTCAGGAAGTTTGGGTGCGTTGATGGTACGGCGCTATCAATCTTATGTTTCACGCGTGGTGAAACCATTTTACTTTGGCCACTTTGCAAGGCTCGACAGGCAGATCGTTTTGGTGGATGCGTTAACTGCGCTGAATGCGGGCGCACCTGCCGTTAACGATTTGCGCGATGCGTTGGCCGAGGTTATGGCAAGCTTTCGTTTAGGCACCAACAATCTTGTCACCACCATATTCGGCAAGCGCATCGAGCGGGTTTTATTTGCTGCCACCAAAGCAGATCTTATCCACCATGAAAGCCACGACCGCATGGAAGATATCTTGCGAAAGTTGGTTGATGAGGCAGCCCAAAGAGCTGAATTTGAGGGCGCCACAATTGATGTGGCAGCCCTTGCTGCCATTCGCTCAACCCGTGAAGCAACGGTGCATGATAAGCAAGGAGATTTGCACTGCATTGCCGGAACGCCAGAAAAAAATGAAAAAATTGGCGAAGATGTTTTTGATGGAATGGCAGAAGTAGCAATTTTTCCCGGCGATTTGCCGCTGGATCCCAATGCTGCCTTGCAAGGCCTCGCCCAAGGCAAATTGCACTTTGTAAAGTTCCGCCCGCCCATTTTAAATGGCGAAACATTTGCCCACATCAGGCTTGATCGAGCACTGGAGTTTTTGATCGGGGATTGTTTTCCATGAGTGTTGAAACACGCGCGCCTAAGGCGTTTCGCTTGGATGAGCAGAAGCCCACAAAAGCCAAGCACCCCAAGATTGAATTTGATCCTGAGCCAACGCCTGCCGAATTGGTGCCAGCCCCTTTGGCCAATGCGCAAAAACAATCAAGCAAAACACCGTGGGGCAACATTTTACTAACCAGCCTAGGCGTGCTGCTGGTGATGTGGCTTGGCCTGACCACAACAAAACTTGTTGAAGATTTTTTCGTTTGGTCATTTACCTTCGGTGCCATTGCTTTGGCCGTTGCTTCGGTTGCTGGCGTTGCCCTAGTGGCGTTGATCCTGCGCGAAATTTTCGGCCTTTGGCGCTTGCGCAAAATTGAACAGGTGCAATTGGCAGTGGCTCGCGCCATCAATCATAACGACAAAGCCTCTGCCACTTGGGCGCTTGGTGAATTGGCCCAACTCTATTCAGACAGGCCAGACATGGCGTGGGGCCTCAAAAACTGGGCCGAACATAAAAATGATATTATTGATCCGCCAGATGCAATCCGTTTGGCCGAACGTATTTTACTGGAACCCTTGGACGAAGTTGCCCACAGGATTATCGCCAAACGCTCAAGGCGCGTAACATTACTCACCACTGTAACGCCAGCCGCCGCTTTGGATATGATTTTGGTGGGCGCACAAAACCTGTTTATGATCCGAGAAATTGCCGAAAATTATGGTGGCAGGCCGTCATTTGTGGCCACGCTTCGCCTTTCAAAACTTGTCATCACGCATCTGGCGGTGGCAGGCGGTTTGGCACTTTCTGAAAACTTCCTGCATTTGTTTGTGGGCAAGGGTTTGCTCGGTCGCTTGTCTGCACGCTTTGGTGAAGGCGCTATTAATGGCATCCTCACATCGCGCATCGGGCTTGCGGCCTGTGAGGTGTGCCGCCCCATCCCAAAACAAGAGTCAAAACGCGAAACATTAACGTCGCTGGCCAAAGAACTTTTGTCGTTCTCAAAGTCAGAAGTAGTGCAGCCGTAATATTACATTAACCAGAGCATGCTTTTTGATGGCGCTCATTAACAATCTGAAATGCCAAGTCGCTAGAGTGCAAAAATCGAACGGTGATCTGTGCTCAAAACAATCGAAATGCCAGGAATGAAACATGTTGCAAAGCCCGGCGCTATGTCAGGCGCAGCCTTTGCCATGCCTCAGCAATGCTATCTTACCGTGGCAACATCACTTAAATCTTTGTTGCGGCTAGAGCAGGGTTGGAAAGATTTAGAAACCTCCAGCCACGTAGCAGCAACAGTTTTTCAAAGCTTTGATTGGATTAAAACCTGGAGCGAAATTTACGCTAAGCCAGAATCGCAAATGCGCATGATGGTTGTCGCGGGCTATAGCAACAATCGCCTAGTATTTGTTTTACCCATGTCGATTGACAAAATGTTAGGCTTAAACCGCGGCACCTGGCTAAGCCAACCTATCGCTCAATACGGTGATATTCTTTGCGATAAAAATGAAGACCCAAATCAGTGGATGGAATTTGCCGTCAGCTTTCTGAAGCAGACGCGCGCAGTAGATTTTTTACATTTGCGCCACGTGCGCCAAACCAGCAATCTTTTTGCCTTTGCACAAGCGCATATGAAAGATGGCAAACTTCATGAACGAGCGCCCTATTTAGATTTAACCGCCTTTCAATCAGATGCTGATTATGATGCCCGGTATGACTCTCGTCAACGCAAGCATCGTAAAAAAGTGCGCAAAGCCTTGGAAGAAATCGGGCCGATCACATTCGCGCAACTCGGCGATGAAGGTGAAATTGATCAGGCAATTGATTTTGCCATTTCTGAAAAGCGTGATTGGCTGAAACAGCGTGGCCGCTTCAACACCACGATGGCCTGCCCAAAGCACAGCCAATTTTTAAAGGCCTTGGCGCGTTTAGACAATCACCGAGCAACATTATTGGTGACGCAATTGTCAGCCGGGGAACAGCGCATTTCATGGGAAGCATCATTCGCTTACAGAGGCACTCAATATTGTTATCTTACAGCCCACAAGTCTGATTTTACCAACAAATCACCGGGGCGTTTGCATTTTGATTTGTCACAGCGCCATTCTTTATCCAATGGCATTGCAGCATATGATTTGATGGTGCCTTATGATCACTATAAGGAATCATGGTCATCAGCGATGGAGCCTGTGAACGATTATTATTTGTCGCTCAACACAGCAGGTGCAATCGTTAGCAACACTTATCTTGGAGCATTGCGCCCCTTGCTGCGCGACATTTATTCAAAACTGCCCGTTTCAATTTTGCGCATTTTGAAAACTCTTTTGCGCGTTTAAAAAATTCAGTTCACGCCCAATTTCTTTTGCAAATTGGTGCTTGAAGTTGTGTATTGAAACAACAACCGTTCACCCGGGTTGATATAGCGAAACGCCTGCTGCGCCATCAACGCGGCTTCATGGAAACCTGACAAGATTAGTTTTAATTTGCCGGGATAAGTATTGATGTCACCCACGGCAAAAATTCCGGGCACAGATGTTTCAAATTTTTCGGTATCCACCGCAATCAAATTTTCGGTGAGGTTCAATCCCCAATCTGCAACGGGCCCCAATTTCATGGTCAAGCCGAAAAATGGTAATAAGGCATTGGTGGTAATTTCAGAAACTGCGCCATCTGCACCTTTCAAAGTTGCTGCCGACAGCACGCCATCAGCGCCCGAAAGCCCTGTCACTTGTCCAATTTTCAACTGCATTTTTCCAGCTTCAACCAGTTCGCGCATTTTTTTAACACTGTCGGGTGCGGCTCTGAATTCATCGCGGCGATGAACCAAAGTTAAAGATTTGGCGATGGGCTGAAGATTGTTTGTCCAATCCAGAGCGGAATCCCCGCCCCCTACAATCAAAACATCTTTGCCCCGAAGTGCTTCCATCTTTTTAACAGAATAGAAAACCGAAGTGCCCTCATATGTTTCAATTCCAGGAATGGGTGGTTTTTTGGGTTGGAAAGATCCGCCTCCCGCCGCAATCACCACAACCTTGCAATGAAATTCCAAAGCGCCATCAGTCGTTAAAACAAAATCATTGTCGCCACGTTTTTCAAGCGATGTTACCATTTGGTTGAAATGATAATGGGGCTTGAAAGGTTTTGCCTGCTCCATCAATCGGGTCGTCAATTCAGCGCCTGTCACCGTGGGCAAAGCTGGAATATCATAAATTGGCTTTTCTGGATAAAGCTCGGCGCATTGGCCGCCAGCCCTGTCTAAAATGTCGATCACATGACATTTCAGATCAAGCAACCCCAATTCAAAAATGGCAAAGAGCCCGCAAGGCCCAGCACCAATCACCACAACATCAGTTGAAATTACATCCGTCATGGTGCCACCATTCTTAAAATTGCTTTTCGGGAACTTTCACGCGCAGACCATCCAGCGCATCTGTAACTTTAATCTGGCAAGAAAGGCGGCTGTTGTCACGCACATCAAAGGCGAAATCCAACATATCTTCTTCCATGGGGTTGCGCGCACCCACTTTTTCTTTCCACTCCGGCTCGATATAAACATGGCACGTTGCACAAGCGCAGGCCCCGCCACAATCAGCATCAATGCCCGGCACTTGATGTTTCACGGCGGTTTCCATAACCGTCATGCCGGCAACGCCGCTGGCTGAAATTTCAGTTCCGTTGTGTTGAATGAATGTAATTTTAGCCATGGTTCAATGTTCCTCTGCGGCGCTCGTTTAAGCACAGCACAATAGAAACGCAACCCAAGCTGTTAGTGCTTGGCGGCCACTGCGCAAAATGCCGCAATCGCCTGCTTCATTTCGCCTTCAAGCCGCCCCCCAAACTTTTCCCACTGGGCGCAAATCATCTCAATCTGCATGGCGCCAATCGCCGCAGCAGCACCCCGCAGCGCATGCATTTCAAAATTCAAATCAAGTTTTTTCCAATCAGCACCTTCAAGTTTAGCAAGTTGGTCGATAAAAAGGGCAATAACTTCAGATTGCAAAGCCACATCATCCATCGTGCTGCGTGCAAGGCTAGCCAGATCAAAAACAGCCACAGTCGTAACATCCGATAGCTCTTGCAACTCTGCAACTTTTAGTTGCTTATTCATTTTTTTCTCTCACACTCAAAGCCCAGTAGCGATCAAAACCGCATCAGCGAGCCTTAGAGAAAGTCTCCTAACGGGCAATTTCCCGAGTCGATTCAATCTGATCCATAATTTTAACCAAATCTTCAATTACCTGCGCACGAAACGCTGCCATGGGTTCAATCGGCGGCAAAAATAGGTTAATGAAAATAAAGAAGTCCCCTTTGCCGATGAGGCCCTTTCGCACAGCGATGTCTGAAAGTTTTGACAAAGGGGAAAAGTCACATGGCTGCAAATGCCATGAACAGAGGGTGCGTATATCATGGCAAAACAACCAACCGACAGCCGTCGCCGCAGTGCGATTCCAACTTTGGAAACTCCAAAGCCTGAAGTTGTGCTCGAACAAGCTCCTGCGCAAATCCGTTCGCGCCCAGCAAATGAAAACGATGCCGGCACAGCAATGATGATGCAACGTCTGCGCCGCCCGCCATCCTATGATGTGATTTGGGCCGCGCTTATCATTTCTGCCATTTGGGCCGCTGGTTGGGTTTGGATTTATAAAGATGTGTTTGCTGTTCAAAACGCAACAACCGGGCCTGAATATCTGCAATCCATCGCCCTGTTGATTTTGCCAATTCTGGGCACGATGGTGATTTCCTATTTCCAATGGCGCGCCCAACAGCTGCGCCAAGTGTCAGAAGTTCTGATGCAACAAGCCATGCGTTTGATCCGCCCGCAAGATATTGCCACTGATGGTTTAACATCCATCGCCCAAGCCGTGCGCCAGGAAGTTGATCTTCTGGTTGGCGGCGTTGAACACGCTTTTCAACGCGCCACTGCTTTGGAAGAAATTGTTCACAAAGAAATCGCCGCCGTTGAACGCGCTTTTGGCAGCAATGAAGACCGTATTCGCGGTTTGGTGAACGGACTTGAAACCCAGCGCGCCTCATTGCAACACACCGCCACGCTTGTGAACAATGACGCAGCACCCATGTTGTCGCGTTTAGAAAGCAACACCCAAAACCTGGGTCAGGTGATCAATCTGGCACTCTCCACCTTCACCAGGTTGGAGGATGGTTTGAAAAGTTCCACCAGTGAATTGGCCCGCACGATTGAAGATGTGGCCCAACGCGCAGCTGAAACCGGCCAAGAAATCGGCAGCCACTCAACCCAGTTTGAACGCATGTCAACAATGTTGGTAAGCGACTTCCGTGGTTTCTCCGGCCAATTGCAAGACTATATCCAAACGTTGAATTTCACCGCAAATAATTTGGGCAACGAAACCCGCAAATTCGGCAGCGAAGTGAAGGGCATGGAATCAAGCCTTCTGCAAGTTTTGCGTCAAGGTGCTGATCAGATCACGGCATCGCACACAGAAACTGCTGAAACAATTGAACGCTTGGCCGCCAATGCATCATCTAACGCCAAACAAAGTTCAGCCGAGCTGGTGCAAACGTTCGGCCAATTGGGCGAAACGATAAATTACCACGTGAAGAACAGCACCAATGAATCAGCAAGCCTGATTGAACGGGCTGGCATTGAAACGGCCAATCGCATCGAACAGGCCCATGGCTTGGTAACTCACGGTTTACAAAATGTGGCTGGAGATTTCATTCAAAAGGTCAACCAATCGCGTGGCGAGCTTACAACCTATGTTGATGACGCCAGCAACCGCTTGTCAACCGAGATGGATCAATCTGCCATTCGCTTCAATGATCTCTTCAGCCAATCAAGTGCACTGCTTGTCACCAACCTTGATCGTTCAAGCAATAATCTGTTGGAACAATTGGGCACCTCAGGTGCGGGCTTCATGGGCCGCATTGAAGAAATTTCGGGCCGCCTATCAGGTCATCTCGACACACATTCCAATCGCATTATTGGAACAATGCAAACGTCCGCTGAACAATATGCTGGTGCCTTGGTTCAACACACCGGAACCTTCACCGCCCACGTTGATGAAAAATCTGCACAGCTGGCAAGCCTTTTGGCCAACCATTCAAATGTCATTACATCAACAATGAAATCTTCAACCGAATTGTTCGCGGGCGCTTTGGCCGAAAATTCTGCAGTATTCTCTTCGCGCCTCGACGAAAAAGCGGGCAACCTTGCAAAGCTGTTGGTGTCACATTCAGACACAATTACCAACACAATGCAAAACTCAGCCGAGAAATATGCGGGCACTTTGCAATCAACCGCTCAGGTGTTCAACGCCACCATGGAAGATACATTCGGCCAAACCATGCAAGGCATTCACGAAGCAACCGCGCGCGTGGATTCTTCTGCCAACACAATTTCCAACAGCTTGAACCGCGCATCTTCAATGGTAACCCAGGAAATGCAATCGGTTGGCGCAAACGTGAATGATCTTCTGGTTTCAACCAGCGGCACAATCGCAGCACATTTGAAGGAAACCTCTGAGATTGTCAGCCGTCAAATGCAAGATTCCGGTTTGGCCCTTGCACAAAACATCGAGGGTTCAGGCGGCTTGGTGACTGATCGATTGATCAGCGTATCTGGCGAATTTGTTCACAAGATTAACGCAACGCGTGATGGCATGTTGTCAGCCCTTCTGGGTGCAACGGGCGATCTCACATCGCAACTCAACACCACATCGACCAGCATTTTCTCAACCTTGGAACATGTAACGACAGATTTGTCGAGCCAGATGTCGGGCCTGTCTCAAGCCATGAACGAAAAGATCGCATTCACCGGCCAAGACTTCACCAGCAAAATCACAGCATCATCAGCCAGCATGTTCTCTGGATTGGATAAAGCAAGCCTGCATTTAACGGATCAACTGGATGCAGTGTCAACGCGCATCGCAACCCATATTGAAGGAACCGCAGGCCAAGCCACTGAACGCATGGCAACAGTGACTGAAAGTCTGACAGGCAAGTTGGATCAATCTTCAACACAATTGGGTTCGTTGCTGGCTGCCACTGAAAGTCGTTTGGGCAACCAACTGGAACAAGCGTCGACAGAACTTTCAGCCCTGTTCAACGAAAACACCCGTATGATGACAGAGCAGTTGGAACAAAGTTCCAACAATGTCACATCAACCTTCGCAAACACAGCGGTTCACGCCGCCCAAACCTTGAACACTTCAAGCCAAGATGTAACCAGCAAAATCGAAACCGCAAGCCAAGCAATGTTTGAACGCTTGCACGGCACAACCCGCGAACTGGGCCAACGCTTTGATGTGGCCACTGATCATTTGGAAAATGTTACAACTGAAATTTCCAAACGTTTGGATGGCACAGGCAAACGCTTTGCCGAAGTTCTGGATCAAGCATCTGGTCAAATATTCAATGATCTGGGCAAAGCCCGTGATGCCTTCTCTGAAGGCTTGGGCGAAACCACGCTTCAAATTTCGGGTCGCTTTGAACAAGAAACCGGATTGCTGGTGGGCCGTATTGATAAGGCCGTTCAGGAATTTGATACAGGGGCCACAACCTCTGCCAATAAATTGGAAGATGCGTCAAAGAAATTTGCCAAGCATGTTGAAACCACCAACACTTATTTGGCCGATCAATTGGCGGCAGCTGCCGGAGACATTGATACCCGCCTTGAAAGCGTTTCAATGCAACTGACAGGCAAGCTGGAAATGACCAGCAGCCGCATTTCTGAACGCTTGGATGACGTATCAGCCTTGGTTGATAAATCCGTCGACAAGTTCAATTTGGAAATGGAGCATATGCTCACCAACCGTCGCGACGTGTTGGATACGTTGGTATCAGATGCCAATAAACGTGCCGATGAAGTTGATAAGGTGATGACAGGCTATATCAACATGATTGAAGAAAGCCTGACAACAGCCGAAAACCGCGCCCAACACATCAACCGCATTGTGTCTGATCAAACGGCCGTTGCTTTGGGCCGCTTGGAAGAAGAGTTGCGCAAACTTGAAACCAATTCATCAGGCCAAGTGGCGCAAGCCGCACGCGTTCTGCGTGAACAGCATGAACGTGCATTGTCCAACATGAATGAAATGTTGTCTTCAACCGCAAGTGACTTCCAGCAAACGGCTCAAGATATGCGCATCACTGCCCAACAGGTAGTGAAGGATATTGATGCGGCACGCGGCGAACTCAAACGCGCCGTGATTGATCTGCCCGAAGAAACCCGCACCAATGCCGATAACATGCGCCGTGTTGTGGCTGACCAGATTTCAGCTTTGAATGCGCTGGCAGATGTGGTGCGCCGCCAATCTGGCACATTGGATTATTCGGGCCCAGGCTTTATGAGCCCGCGCAATCCACCCGCTCAAACGCGAATGATTGAACCGGCCTATGCCCCAGCAGCACCGGTGCGCAGTGCACCTGCCCAAACCGCAGCAGTAGCCCGCGCCGAGACTGTTCCGACCGTCACATCAAACGCCAAGCTGAACGCATTGGCCAAGGAAGTTGAATCTTACACAGCCAAGCTGAATGTTTCTGCGCGTGATGTGGTTGAAGCAATCGAAAACTCGCTGCCGCGTGATTTGGAAAAGCGCTATGTTGCATCTGATAAAGGCGTTTACACCCAACGCCTTTATGAAAGCCGCAGCCGCAAATTGATCAAGGCCCTTGAAGGCCGCTATGCCGAAGAGCGCCTGCTCAGAAGCCGCGTTCAAGCTTACAATCGCCTGTTTGAAAAACTTCTCGACACATTGTCAGAAGCTCCGAATGGAGACGCAGTGATGGAACAGGTTTTGGCTTCTGAACAAGGTCGCATTTATGTGATGCTGGCTGAAGTTGCTGGCCGCTTGCCAAACCAAAGCTAAACCAGATGGACATGAAAGTCAGTGCCGACGATTTTGCAATCGCCGGCACTTTCACAATTGCGCGAGGTTCAAAAACTGTGGCGCGTGTGGTTCGCGTCGAACTTGTCGATGGCCCGTTCAAAGGCCAAGGCGAAGGTGTACCTTATGCTCGATATAGCGAAACGGTTGAACAGGCCTTGGCCAGTTTAAATTCGGGCGATCATACCAATTTACCAAAAGCCGCTGCCAATGCCTTGGACTGCGCGAAGTGGGATTTGCGAGCCAAACAAAGTGGTAAACCTGCATGGCAACTGGCCAACTTGGAAGAACCCAAACCCGTCATCACCGCTTATACTTTAAGTTTGGACTCGCCCGAGGCCATGGCAGATGCGGCCAGAAAAGTGGCGCATCTTCCATTGCTCAAATTGAAGTTAGGCCGCGAAGGCGATGAACAGAGATTAAAACTTATCCGCCAGGCCTTGCCCAAAAACCGGCTGATTGTTGACGCAAACGAGGGTTGGACTGAAGCTACAATTGAACACATGCTTGAACACTGCGCCGGCGCAGGCGTTGAACTGGTGGAACAACCCCTGCCCGCTGGCCACGATGATATTTTGGCCAGGATCAAACACCCAACTTTAATTTGCGCAGATGAATCCGCCCACGACGCTGCATCCCTTCCGCTGCTCAAGGGCAAATATGATGCTGTGAATATCAAGCTTGATAAAACCGGCGGCCTTACGGGTGCACTCGAAATGGCGCGCGCGGCAAAGCTGCATGATTTTAAAATTATGGTGGGCTGCATGTTGGCCACATCATTGGCAATGGCGCCTGCATTTTTGGTGGCCCAATTGGCTGACTATGTGGATTTGGATGGCCCGCTGTTGTTGGCCCAAGATCGCGAACCCGCAATTGCTTATATCAACGGGATGATGCAACCGCCGTTGCGCCAACTGTGGGGCTGAGTTTCAGCAAACTGAACAAAGCGATAATCAAACCCGTAATACAGATTGCCGCCATGAATAGATAAGCATGGCCGCCAAACTCTGTGTAAAGCGGCCCCGAAGCCCACGTGACAGAAGACAGCAATAGCCCACCCGCAAAAGCCGTATAAAGCGCTTGGGCCGTGTTTCGCAAATTAAGTGGAACATTTTGCCTGATGAAATGCATCAAGGCTAAATG
>JANXRO010000265.1 GCA_025356765.1 Hyphomicrobiales bacterium
CCAGCAAGAGTTTCTTGTGTCGCACGGTCATCCCGTGCCCAAAAGCCTGAAACTGGGTGTGATGATCGAAATTCCATCCCTGCTGTGGCAATTGGATTATTTATTGCCGCAGGTTGATTTTGCCTCAATCGGTTCGAATGATCTGGTGCAATTTCTGTTTGCCTCTGATCGCGGCAATCCAAAACTCATTGGCCGCTATGATCCCTTAAGCCCGGCAGCTTTAGGGGCCATGCGCCAGATTGTGGAAAAGGGCAAAGCCCATGGCAAAACTGTCACTCTGTGCGGTGAGCTTGGTGGCAGGCCCTTGGAAGCCATGGGGCTTTTGGGCGTTGGTTTAACGTCGATGAGCATGGTTCCTTCCGGCATTGGTCCCGTCAAAGCCATGATCCGCACGCTGGATCAACCCAAGCTTTGGGCCTTTATGGAGCCTTTGCTGAACAGTGGCTTGCATTCGGTGCGGGCTGAACTTTTAGAGTTTTCCCAAAGAAATCGTGTCGAGGTATAGATCAACCTGATACTGGACGGAATCGTCCAGTATCAGCAAAGTTGATCGAAAAATAAGACGGGGGCGATTTTGATGTTTTTAAGAAACATCAAAACGACCGAGGCGCTTTAAGCCCCTATTCACCATTTTTGTTCATTGTACTCAGCATCAGTAATCGTTGCGTAGAGAGTAATGACATGACCATCGACCAGTTTGAGCTTCAATCCCCGCGTGTTGAGCCACAAATTTTTAATGGAGCCAACCGCCGCAAACCCGATGGCAAAAGAGCCCCCGCCGCAGAAGTGGGTTGGTTTTTGTCGCGAGAACGCGAAGCCCGCCAATTAACCATTGAAGCCGCAGGCGAAGCCACAGGCATTCACCCCTATCATATTGAAGCCATTGAGGCGGGTGATTTAACACACATGCCCCACAGGCTTGAAGCCATGGAAATGATTGCAGGCTATGCGCAATATCTGGGCTTTGATGCTGAACCCTTGGTCGAACATTTATTATCGTTCATGCCCGCCCCGCCGATCAATCGGCCAGAATATCATCCAGCCCGCCCTCCTATTTTGTCCAGCGCCAAGGTTTTGAAATTTGGCAGAATGCCAAAAATTCCAAGCCTCAACATCCGCCTTGCCAATTATCCAGGCGGTTCAGGCGGCATCGTTGCCTCTGTTGCCGCGGCCTTCATGCTGTTTGTGGGCGCACATTGGGCAATGTCACCATCAACAAGCATTGCCGTTGTTGAACAAACTGCACAAGTAACACCTGCCCCAACGGCCGCAGCTCCTTCAGAAGATGCCATGCCAACCGCGTCCACCAGCCCAGATGTGGCCGATTTTCATGTGACAGACTCGCCACTTCCCAATGGCGGCGCCATTGCCAATGCTGTGCCAGAAGATGATGCTGATGCCTTGGGCGCATTCATTCAAGATCAATCCGGTGAACCTGCCGCAAAGCCCAAAGCCAAAAAGCTTGATAAGGCTGCCGCCGCCCAAATTCCACAACCCGCTGATGGCCGCATTTACGGCGCAGAAAACGCTGATGCGCGCATTGTGCTGAAAGCCACAGCACCCGTGTGGTTGCGTATTGAAGATGCAACCGGAAACCCGGTGATGACACAAATGCTCAACACAGGTGACACCTACCGCGTTCCAAATCGTGATGGCCTGATTGCCTTATCGCGTGATGGCGGGCGCTTGAATTATGTGATCGACGGCAAAACCCAAGGTGTGCTTGGCCCAGCTGGAAAAATTCTTGTCAGCGAAAAACTTGATGTGGCTTCCTTAGAAGCAAAAAAGTAATCATCCTTAAATTAAAAGCCCCGCTTGCCAAAATGGTAAGCGGGGCTTTTTTATGAATGAGGAGTGCTGACCCTATTGCTTCTTAACTTCGGGTGTTTTTGTGGCGTCCGCCGGCTTTGCTGCATCGGCGGCCTTGGTGGGTTCAGGTGGCTTCACGTTGGTTACAACCTTCACACCATGCAGAAAATCAATGGCCGCCTTCAATTGGGCATCATTGGCTTTATCAGGTGGCACATAGCTCGATGAGCCGCCGCCTTCATCGCCGCCATTAGGGTTGGCCAAATGGCCGCGCATGTTGGATTCACTTTCCGCCATCATCTTGCCC
>JANXRO010000267.1 GCA_025356765.1 Hyphomicrobiales bacterium
CGATAAAGGCCGATCAGCGTTGTCCACACCGGCAGACCAATCACGAAAGCCCGGGTGCCATCAATGGGGTCTAAAACCCAAGTATAGGAAGAATTTGCCTTAGTTTCACCAAATTCCTCTCCTATCACACCATGGCTGGGATAGTTTTGCTCAATCAGCGAGCGGATTGCCAGTTCGGCAGCTCTATCTCCTGCTGTAACCGGATCCCAAGTTTTTCCGCCTTTATCGTCAATTTCCAAGGGCTGGCGAAAAAAGGGCAGAATAGCCGCCCCCGCTGCCGTTGCCAGTTGGATCATAAAATCGGTAAGTAGGGCGGTTTCTGTCGCGGAATTCATTTTGGTTCCATTTTTTATTGTGCAGTGCAATAAGTTCTAACTGACATGCGAAAACTGCATATGTCTATTAACTTATTGTTTTGTAGTGATTTAATTGATTTTTAAGGAGAATTTTGATTGGATTTGACTGACGATAACATTTTCTGAACAGATTCCTCTTGAAAATGACAGATTGCGATGCCAATTCATCGTTAGTGAACTGAGTGGCTTTGCCCTCGTTCGCAGCCCTTCTTGGGCGTTTCCTCCCTAGACTTGGGCCGATCACGAAAGTGCATCGGCCCTTTTTTTTATTCGGCGGCAAGAGGGTGCTGCAACTGGAAGTCTTTTTCGATCAGCATTTCTTGTATGAAAATTGCAAAATTCGTTAAAATCTGCCGTATCTGCTCGAAACCTGAATTTTTTTCTTGCAGCCGCTCATCCATATAAAGTTCGCGGTTCACCTCAATTTGAAGGGAATGGCGTTTTTGTTGCGGTGCGCCATAGCTTTCGGTGATGAAACCACCCGCATAGGGTTTGTTACGCACTACGTGCAACCCTTGGGTAGAAAAAAAGTCTTGAATGGCATTTGCCAGTTCGCGGCCGCAGGAAACGCCATGGCGATCGCCGATCACCATATCCACTTTGCTGGAATAAGGCTGGTGCGGCCCGTTAACGGCCGATGAAGGCATGGAATGACAATCAATTAGTAACACATGGCCAGTTGCGGCGTGCGCCTCATTCAAAAGCGCAGTCAGCGTGCGATGATAGGGGCGATAATAGCTATCGATCCGTTCCACGGCCTCAGCCAAGCTCAATTTGCCGCGATAAATCTCTTGGCCTTCAATCACCAGCCGCGGCACCGTTCCGAAGCCTGCCGCAACGCGCGGCGAAAACGGGTTCATAAAACCGGGCAGGCTTTCCTGAAACATTCTAGAATCAAGCTCATAGGGTTCGCGGTTCAAATCAAGATAGGCCCGCGAGGCCAAAGCCCGCAACATGGGCATGCCGTGGGCTTGGCAACCCAAAAACAGCTCGTCAACAAAGCAGTCTTCCGATTGGCGCAAGGCAAAAGCGGAAAGCTGCGAACGCTGGGCCAGTGCTGGTGGAATATCGCTACCGCTGTGGGGCGAATTGAACACGGCTGGCACATTCCAATGCGCCGGGGCTAAAATTTCAAAGAAGGGTTGCGCCATTGGCGTTTTCCAGTGAACTTACACTTGGATTATGTTGCAGTTGTGCCTGCGTTGTCTAGAGCCAGTGCTTCACCTCCTGTTTACCGCTTGGCACTATAGTTGTGGGGACACGCTGTTCACACTTGACGCGCAAGCCTCTCTCATAGATTGAAGCATAATGGTAAAAATTATTTTGGCGGAAGACGATGATGATCTGCGGCGCTTTCTCGTGAAGGCATTGCAGAAAGCTGGCCACAGCGTTACGCCTTTTGCCGAAGGTGCCAGTGCGTTTGAACAAATTAAACAAGATAACTTTGATTTGCTTTTAACAGATATCGTTATGCCTGAAATGGATGGCATTGAGTTGGCGCGCCGTGCAGCAGAGCTTGATCCCTCGATGAAGATCATGTTCATTACTGGTTTTGCCGCCGTGGCGCTGAATCCTGATTCACAAGCACCGAAAGATGCAAAGGTTTTGTCCAAGCCATTTCATTTGCGCGATTTGGTCGATGAAGTTAATCGTTTGATGGCGGCATAATCACGCCTTGCCAGAATTATGCCTTCCCGATATAGGCAATCTTGCTGACAAGCGTGGGCGGTTAGCTCAGCGGTAGAGCACTACGTTGACATCGTAGTGGTCGTTGGTTCGATCCCAATACCGCCCACCATTTTCTCCCATTGTAATCAATTGGTTCGAGGCGATATTGCTGTCGGTCGAATATGAGCGACCATGTTTTGTGGCGGTGTTGTGGCGGTAAACACAGAACAAGCATCGAACGCTGCGAGTGATGACGCGCAAAATTCGACGATTTAAGATGAGAAATATTTAGCCGTTTACGACCAAGAGGCCTGCCAAATTTTTACGCTGTTTGACGCTCAGGGGAACTATCGGCCTAATCGTCAGTGCGTCAAGTTTTTCAAGAATAATGTTCGTTGCACTTGCAGCTTCATGTAAATGCTCTGGATCAAATGTTTCGTACCAAGATGTAGCGTCTTTCTTGCCATGACCGAGCCAAAGGCTCCGTTGCTCGCGATCAACGGCTACCTCTTTTAAGCCGCGAACCCGCGTCGCCATAAAGTGGCGTAAGGTGTATTGGGTGATACGTTTGATGCCTTTCGATTCAGCATTTGCGATTGCAATATTAAAGGGCTCCGTGTCGCCTTTTCTCAAGCGTCTGAAAAGATCATTAATCTCAGGTTTTGCACAACCACTCTTAATTAACATCCACTTGAAGGTGCGGCGCTTAAACTGTGCTTTGATATGAGTAGCCGCAGAACGCTCAACTTTGGTAACGCCGCTCTTTGATTTCTTCAGGTCATATGAAAGTGGTTTATCCTCTGCCCAGAATTCAAACCAACCTCTAAGATTTTCTGTCAACTTAATAACAGGACGACGCTTCTTATTTTGTTTCCTGTTGGGTGGGTTGAGATCAATGAGGCCATTTTCAAAATCGACTTGCGAACGTACCGATAATTCAAGGATAGCTTCTGGCCTTGCCCAAGTGTTCAAAGCGATAAGGTCATATCTACGAAGTAGCTCGCTTCCATCAATGTCTAACAACGAGGCGAGATCTTCGTATGTTGGCACGTAGTCGCGTGGTTTAGGCTCAGGCCTATCGGTCATTTCGGCGAGCCATTTTACGTCGAAGCAAATCTCTGGCATCAAACGTAAAATTCTGATTTCCTCAAACTGACCAAAGAGCGTGCGTTTGACAATTGTTTTGGTAGCAAATCTGCAAGCGGCAGCGATTACGGAAAGATTGCGTGAAATATAAGAGGGTGTGTGTTGAAACTTTTCGACAGACCATTGTGCAAACCTTGCCTGAAGTCCCTTAGTAAATTGAGCGACTTTGACATTCGCACCAAACCCACATTCTGTTTCAAGAAATTCCATCACCAGCACTCCGGCTCGTTTTGCAGCATGTGCGGAAGGTTTGCTGTCTGAATGGTTCTCGTAATAGTGGGTGAGAATAACCACCAGCATAACCTGTTCAGGATCAAGTGGATCAAGGCGTTTTGCTGTGATAGCGAGAGTTGCTAGTAATCGTTTGGCTTCCTCAATATCCGTTGTTTTAAGGCTTCTGCGACGAGTTTCTCCTGATCGCTTGTCATACCAGAAGTGGTAGAGTGAAGGTCTGCCTTCGATCCTTGCAATCCATTGTCCTCCGATTTCGAACAGCTTATGCGTCGACATGATGGCCCAATCTCCTTTTGGTGAAGCCAATCCATCAAATCGCGTTCCGAAATGAGGCGTTTTCGTCCCTTGTGAATGTGCCGGATTTGGCCCGCTCGTGCAGCGCGACGCAGCTCAATCGCCGTGAATAATTGAGGCCAGCGACGAGCAGCTGACTCCAAAGTCATGAGTTCGTCAAGATGAGATTGTTTTTCTTCCAAAACGGCGGTGCCATGCTTGTTGACTAGGCAAGCAAGATTTATGTTTGCGGCGAAAAGTTCAATTGGGAAAATGAGGTAATCGCGGGAAGCATTCAAGATCCGTAACAACTTCGTCAGTCACAGCGTGTGCAATACGTGTACAGCAGCCCAAAGATTTTCGCTGAACAGCAGTGCAGCTGCCGGAATTCGTATTTAGTTATAGTGTTCCTCCCTGTTCATGAAGTAGCAAACGCTTTCACTTCAGTACGCAAATTACATCCAGTGATGGATGGGAACGACAATATAAAGAAATCAATGATTTAGAAACTGTCGTGTGCGCTACGTGTGCAGTAAGGGACAGTGTGTTGAGTGAACATTTCACATAAAAGTCAGTCGCTCAAATGCCTA
>JANXRO010000259.1 GCA_025356765.1 Hyphomicrobiales bacterium
GATTCAATGGGCTATCGTCTGGTGCGCGTGAAGATGTTTGGCAACACGCTGCAAATTATGGGCGAGCGGCCAGATGGCACTTTCTCCATCGGTGATTGCGAAAAGTTCAGCCGCGATTTTTCACCCATGCTGGATGTGGCCGATATTATTTCAGACAAATATCAACTTGAAATTTCATCGCCGGGAATTGACCGCCCACTAGTGCGCACCGGAGATTTTGAAAGCTGGGCTGGCCACACTGTTAAACTTGAAATGGCAGTGCCCGTTGCTGGCCGCAAAAGATTTCGCGGCGAGCTTGAAGGCTTCCATGAAGGCGAAGTGCGTTTGTTTATCGACAATCCTGAAGGAGGCAAAGAGCCACTTCTGGTGGGCCTTCCCTTTGTCGATATCGCCGAGGCCAACTTGGTGTTGACCGATGAATTGATCGCTGATGCCCGTTCACGCCTGCCCCAAGAAGCCACGCAAGAAGGTTATGGCGATGGCACCGAAATAGATGAAGACCAAATAAAGATCGAAAAGGAAGAAGACCATGGCTAACACACCTGTCAGTGCGAACCGCTTAGAGCTGTTGCAAATTGCTGATGCCGTTGCGCGTGAAAAAACCATCGATAAGGCCATTGTGTTGGAAGCGATGGAAGACGCCATCACCCGTGCGGCCAAGGCCCGCTATGGCCAGGAAAATGAAATCCGCGCTGAGATTGATCCAAAAACCGGTGAAACCCGCCTCAATCGCCTGTTGATGGTTGTTGAAAAAATTGAAGATGATGCAAAGCAAATCACCCTTGTCGAAGCATCAAAGAAAAACCCAGCGGCACAAATTGGCGATTATATTGCCGAAGCCTTGCCGCCCATCGAATTTGGCCGCATTGCCGCCCAATCTGCCAAACAGGTGATTGTGCAAAAAGTGCGCGATGCTGAACGCGAACGCATGTTTGCTGAATTTAAAGATCGCATTGGCGAAATTATTTCAGGCCTTGTGAAGCGCGTTGAATATGGCAACGTGATAGTTGATCTTGGTCGTGGTGAAGGCATCATCCGCCGTGATGAAACCTTACCGCGTGAAACCATTAGGCCCGGCGATCGTGTTCGCGCCTATGTGTATGACGTGCGTCGCGAACAACGCGGGCCACAAATTTTCTTATCGCGCACCCACCCACAATTCATGGCCAAATTGTTCGGCCAAGAAGTGCCAGAAATTTATGATGGCATTGTGGAAGTTGTATCTGTGGCGCGTGATCCTTCAAGCCGCGCCAAAATTTCAGTGCGTTCAAAAGATGGCTCGATTGATCCCGTCGGCGCATGCGTGGGTATGCGCGGGTCTCGCGTGCAAGCCGTTGTGAACGAATTGCAGGGCGAAAAGATTGACATCATCCAATGGTCACCAGATGTGGCAACCTTTGTAGTGAATGCGTTGGCCCCTGCCGAAGTGGCCAAAGTGGTTTTGGATGAAGAAGCCGAACGCATTGAAGTAGTTGTGCCTGACGAGCAATTGTCGCTGGCCATTGGCCGTCGCGGCCAAAACGTGCGTCTGGCCTCGCAACTCACAGGCTGGGATATTGATATTATGACCGAGGCTGAAGAATCTGAGCGTCGTCAAAAAGAATTTGCAACCCGCACAGATCGTTTTGTGAAGGCCTTGGATGTGGATGAAACCCTGGCCCAGCTTTTGGCCTCTGAAGGTTTTGACACGGTTGAAGAATTGGCTTTTGTTGAAGCCCATGATTTGGCCAGCATTGATGGCTTGGATGAAACCACCGCGGAAGAAATTCAAACCCGCGCCAAAAACTATCTTGATCGTGAAACCTTAGAGCTCGAAACTAAGCGCAAGGCCTTGGGCGTGTCTGATGATTTGAAAGCAACACCAGGCATCAGCGGTGCCATGTTGGTGGCTCTGGGTGAAAACAAGATCAAGTCCGTCGAAGACTTGGCTGATTGTGCCACCGATGATTTGATCGGCTGGAACGAACGCAAGCACGGCGAAACCATCAAACACCCCGGTGCCTTTACCGGCATGGACGTATCTGCCGCGGAAGCCCAAGAGCTGATTATGAATGCCCGTGTAACTTTGGGTTGGATTGAAGCGCCAGTGGCCGAAGAAGCAGCCCCAGAGGCCGAGGCATAAAGCCAGTTGGAAGAACAAGACCAAGTGCCAGAGCGAACATGCATTGTCAGCAGGGTTGCAAAATCTGATGCTGAACTTATTCGCTTTGCGCTTTCGCCAGATGGCGTGGTGGTGCCAGATTTGAAGCGCAAACTTCCCGGAAGGGGAGTTTGGGTTTCGAAAGACAAGGAAGCTTTGGCCACGGCCATCAAACGCCAGCTTTTTGCCAAGGGTTTTGGTAAAGCTGCCAAGGCCGAGCCAGAGTTGGTGGATCTGGTCAGCACCCTCTTGCGGGCAGAGATGTTAAGCGCCATATCTCTGTCACGCAAAGCTGGTTTAGCCACTTCAGGCTTTATGAAGGTTGAAGAGGCGCTGACCAGAAGCAAAGTAGCAATTTTGCTGCACGCGGCAGGCGCATCCTCCGATGGCTGTGAAAAGCTTGATCGCAAATGTGGCGCAAATGTCGCAATATTTGATTTGTTTGAGCAATCAGAGCTGGATATGGCCTTTGGCCGTGAAAATGTGGTACACGCAAGCCTGTCATTTGGCGGGCAAACACAGAAATTACTGGATTTGATGCGCGGATTCGCGCAGTACGAGAATTTGAAAATCAAGGGTTTGGATTAAGCGAAGTATGAGCGATACGACCGATAACACCAACAATTCAGGCAACCGCACCGGCGGCACCACACTAAGCCTGAAACGCCCTGCAATTGAGCAATCGCGGGTGAAGCAGAACTTTGCTCATGGCCGCACCAAAACTGTGGTTGTTGAAACCAAGCGCAAGCGTTTTGGTGAAGCCACCACAACGCCCGCCGCTGATGATAAGCCGAAATTTCAGCAGCCTGTTGCCCCGCGCGTTGAAACGCCTCAACGCCCGGCACCGGCAGCCCAACCACGCCCCGGCGTTGTATTACGCACCCTTTCACCTGAAGAACGTGAGGCCCGCGAACGCGCCCTTGCAGGCTCACGCGTGCGCGAAGCCGAAGAACGCAAGCGCCAAGTTGAAGATGCGGCCCACCGCGCCATTCAAGATGAAACTGATCGCAAGGAACGCGAAGCAGCAGCCAAGCGCAAGGCTGATGATGAGGCCCGCCACCGCGAAGAAGAAGACGGCAAGAAAAAAGCCGAAGAAGCTGCCAAACGTTTGGCGCCCAAAAACATCACTCTTCGCCCGGTTCAAGAAGATGATGATAAGCCACGCACCAAATTGGGCCTTCGCCCCTTTGGCGGAGTAATCAAGCGCGCTGTCCAAATTCCGGTGCCCACGCGCACCAAGGTTGATGCTGATAAGCGCCGTGGCAAGCTGACCGTTGAAAATGCCATGTCTGGCGATGATGAAGGTGAACGCGGCCGTTCGATTGCTGCATTCCGCAGGCGCACTGAGCGGTTGAAAAAACAGGCGCAAGGCTTCACCTAGCCCACGGAAAAATCGAGCCGCGAAATTATTATTCCTGAAGCCATTACCATTCAGGAACTTTCAAACCGTATGGCCGAACGCGCTGTCGACATTATCAAGTTGCTGATGAAGCAAGGCCAGATGCACACCATCAATGATTTGATTGATGCTGATACAGCCCAAATCATCGCAGAAGAAATGGGCCACAAGGTTAAGCGCGTGTCTGATGCAGACGTGGTTGAAAGCCTTGATGGCGAAAATGATCTGGATGAAAATCTGGTCACGCGCCCACCGGTTGTGACCATTATGGGCCACGTTGACCATGGCAAAACCTCGCTGCTTGATGCCATTCGCAAAACCAACGTGGTTTCTGGCGAAGCCGGCGGCATTACGCAACATATCGGCGCATACCAAGTTAAAACCGCCTCGGGCCTTGTCACCTTTATTGATACGCCGGGCCATGAAGCCTTCACATCGATGCGCGCCCGTGGTGCCAAAGCCACCGATATTGCCATTCTTGTTGTGGCCGCTGATGATGGTGTGATGCCTCAGACAATCGAGTCGATCAGCCATGCCAAAGCGGCAGGTGTTCCCATCATTGTGGCCATCAACAAAATGGATAAGCCCACAGCAAACCCCATGCGTGTGCGCACAGATTTGCTGCAGCACGACATTGTGGTGGAAAGCATGGGCGGCGACACGCTGGATGTTGAAGTCTCTGCCATGAAGGGCACAGGCCTCGATAAATTGCTTGAAACAATTTTGCTGCAAGCCGAAGTTCTCAATCTCAAAGCCAACCCCGATCGTGAAGCGGGCGGCCTTGTGGTTGAAGCCCAACTGGATAAGGGTCGTGGCCCTGTTGCCACTGTTCTGG
>JANXRO010000279.1 GCA_025356765.1 Hyphomicrobiales bacterium
CTTTTGCAGGCCCTTTCTCTGGCCATCATTTTCAACCGGTGCGCAAAACACCATTGCATGATTGGGCCACCGAACAGGGTGCTGTGTTTGTTGAAACTGGGTTGTGGATGCGTTCATCGTGGTTTCCCAAAGCGGGCGAAGATTGGCTGGCCGCAGCGTCACGCGAGGTGAAAGCCACAAGAGCCGGCGTTGGCCTTTGCGATGTTTCAACATTAGGCAAGATTGATATTCAAGGCAAAGATGCAGGCGCGTTTCTGGATAAGCTTTATTGCAATACCTTCAGTACACTGAGCATTGGCAAAGCCCGTTATGGCATAATGTTGCGCGAGGATGGCATTGCATTTGACGATGGCACCACATCGCGCCTTGCAGATGATCATTTTGTAATGACCACCACTACAGCCAATGCAGCACGCGTGATGAGTAACATTGAATTTGCTCACCAAGCGCATTGGCCTGAACTTGATGTGCAATATGTATCGGTGACTGAACAATGGGCGCAAATGGCAATTGCTGGCCCCAAGGCGCGCGCCACTTTGCAAAAGCTTGTGGATAATCTGACCCTTGATGATGAGACTGTTCCCTATCTCGCCGCCAGAGAAATTACTATAATGGACGGCGTTGAAGCACGGTTGTTCCGCATTTCATTTTCGGGTGAACATGCCTATGAATTGGCGGTGCCTGCAGATTTTGGCAATGCGGTTGCGCGCGCCATCATGCAGGCGGGTGCGGAATTTGGCATAGTGCCTTATGGTGTTGAAGCATTGTCGATCATGCGCATCGAAAAGGGCCATGTTGCCGGAGGTGAGTTGAACGGCACCACAACAGCTGGCGATTTAGGCTTGGGCAAAATGATGTCCACCAAGAAGGATTATATTGGCCGCGCCATGGCCACGCGCGAAGGCATGGTGGATTCAGCGCGGCAATGCGTGGTAGGCATTAAACCTGTCGACCGTAAAACAAAAATCCGCTCGGGCGGCCACCTTCTGAAACAAGGCGATGCACCTTCGATGCAAGCGGATCAGGGTTATATTTGTTCCGTGGCTTGGTCGCCCATGCTCAACATGTGGTTGGGCTTGGCACTTTTATCCAATGGCAGGGCAAGGCACGGAGAAATTATAAAAGTGTTTGATGGCCTGCGCGGGCATCATTACCTGGCTGAGATATGTGATCCTGTTCACTTTGATCCAAAAAATGAGCGGCTGCATGCTTAGAGTTTCAGCCCTCGCATCTGTTGCAAAGCCCGGCCGTTTTGGCACCAGCAAGGCTGCCCCCGGTGTGATTCTGTCAGTCATTCATCCTGTTTCAATTGTGATGGTGATCGCTCGTAAGGGCAAAGCCAAAGCTTTGAAAGATGCATTGGCGGCATTGAAAAAAGTTGAAGTGCTTTGGGCAGGGCCGGATCAATATTATATTTATAATGCTCCGTACACGGAGTTGAAAAACAAACTCGGGGCGTTAGCCTCGGTTTCTGATCAAAGCCATGGCCGCGTGGTCATTCGCATTGCGGGAACAGAGGCCCGTGCGCTTCTGGCAAAAGGCACACCTGTTGATCTTCACACGCAAGAATTTCCTGTTGGAAAATCTGCCCTCACGCAAATGGCCCACGTCTCGGTTCACCTCACGTGCACGGGCCTTGATGAATTTACGCTGTCGGTGTTCAGGGGGTTCTCCGAAAGCTTTTGGGAATGGCTGACCAGCCAAGCCGCAGAATTTGGCTATCAAGTTTCATAAAAAATTCGCCACTGTTGCCAATGGCGATTTTTTAGTGTTGCGACTGTTTAAGCAGGCATGATGAAGAACCAATTGGCCCAAAGAACCACGATCAAGCCGCCAGCAATTGCCAGATAGGGCCACATGCCAGCTTGCTTCACACCAAGGTCTTGACCCTTCAATCCCATATCAACCAACATGTCATCCGGGAATTGTCCGCCATCGCGCACATAGTGGCGATAAGCGAAGATCGGGATGATCAGCAGCGCCATGGCAAAGCCCCAATAGAGCCCCGTTGAATAGCCCCACGTTTTGGCACCAGCGCCCAACAACACGGCATTGGCAAAAGCCAGAACTGTGTTGAGGCCAATAAGCCAGGTTGGCGCTTTCCAAGGGCGTTCCATATTGGGGGAGTCTACACGGTGAATCCAACCCGCATTCAAGTTCAAGAAGTTGAAAATAATATATCCAACATTTGAAATTGCCAAGACGAAGAAGAAGCCCGTGGCATCAGATGCAATCGCCAGAACCGCAACATTGAACAACAGATCAGTCCACATCGCGCGAACCGGTGCGCCGTGCGAATTTACTGTGCTCAAATATTTGGGCAACCAGCCATCTTTTGAACCTTGATACAGCGTGCGAGATGACCCAGCCATGGCTGTCATAATGGTAAGCACCAAGGCCATGATCATCAAGAACACCAAGACGCCATGGATGATTGTTCCACCACCCACCATGTTTCCAGCAGCATCGGCAATGCCAGCACCGCTGACAATCGGCCCAGCCAACATGCCGTCTAATCCAAGAACGCCTTGGAATGTAAATGGCACAAGAATGAACAGCAGAATGCAGAGAATGCCAGAATAGAAGATTGACTTGAAAGTATCAGTTTTTGGATTTTTTAATTCGCGTGTGTAACAAACGGCTGTTTCAAAGCCATAGGTTGACCAAGCGGCAATATAAAGGCCGCCTAAGAAAAGCGTCCATCCGGGAATTGACCATGTGCCGTTATCAGCTGTTGCCAATGCTTTTGGCGGAACCAATGGACCAAAGTTACCCCAGTTCACTTTACCTGTTAAGATGGGCAGAATGCTTACCACAAACAAAGTTGCGATAACGGCAATACCAATCCATTTTTGTACAGTGGCAGTGTTAGAAACACCACGATGTTGGATGGCAAAAATTGCCAACATCAAAATCACACCAATCACGAACACCGCATTGATATGGGCCGAACCAAACAGGGGCACCTGAAAGCTTAACAATTCCCATGTTTGAATGGCGGGTGTATGCGCGGCAGTGACGGCTGCAATGGCATCTGCTGCCGCTTTGCCTGCATTGGCCTTATCAGCCAACCAAGCAACCACGTCCGGCGAGGTTGCATCAAAAACCGGAATGGGCGCCCAAGCACTGAGGATATAACCCGCAGCAAGCGCGCAGCCCAACGACAACACCGGCGACCATGCATACCAATAGCACCACACAAGAAGGGGTGCTAAAAACTTGTTATATTTAATCCAAGCCGTTCCGCCATAGACAGCAGGGCCACCTGACTTGCTGCCGAACATGCCGGCGATTTCGGCATAGGTGAATGATTGAATGAAGCCCATCACGATAGAGATGGCCCATACTAAAAAGGCGAGCCTTCCGGCAACGCCTGCAATTCCGCCGATGGAAAAGAGAACCAATGCGGGAACGCCACTCGCGATCCAGAAAGCCCCTTTCCAATCGATAGTGCGAACCATTTCGCCACTATTCGTTTCAGTTGACATAATTGTTCCCTCCATTTGTCCCATATGACAAGATAAAAGCGGCAAGTTCTTTTGCTTGTCCTGCTTCACCTCAAGAAATAATGTTGAATGAGATTATATCGACGGTCAAGCAATACTGTGGAATAATGAGGCGATCATGACTTTATTTGTGCCTCAAAATCGAACTTTCCCGCCTGCCAGCCGGATTCTCCGTCGCGGTGCGAAAAATGCTCACATCGGTATAGAGCGCTATATAGTCCGGGGCGGTGGCGCCACACTTGTGCAAGTGTTTGTGGGCGACCGCTTCACCCTGCGCGACATGGAAGGTGGCCAGATTTGTGAAGTTGCATTTTGCGATATTCAATCGCGGTTTGACTGTTCGGCCTTCGGTGCAAAGCCAGATGGAAAGCTTGAAGGGTTCAAAACCCTCATGGTGCAAGCCAATGACAGCGCCAACCGCATCTTAAAAAAACTTCGGGTTCTGAATATTGATTTGGCAAAAGCGCAATCCTGCACCGTATTCGGGTCAACGGGCTTTGCCGGTGATTCAGCGGCGTTTGAAATGTGGCGCGATGGCATTTTGATTGTAACAGCGCCTGCCCACGCCATGAACCCGGCAGAGCAAAATACTGCAACCGATATTGAATTGTTGATCACCCGCAAGAACCCAAGGCGAAAATATGAAGAGGCGCTGCCTGAGGCCTTGGCTGATCCGTTGCATGATATTCGCATCAAGGCCGCAACGGCCTCTGCCTATTTGGTAAAAGCAGGCGAATTTATTCAAGTGATCGATGTATCAGGCCGCCAGTGTACTGATTTTCAAGCCATGTCAGCTCGCAAGCTTGATAAAGGATTGGACCTTGCGCTTGATTCAACTGTAACGCGCACACTGTTGGGTCGAAGTTATCCTGCCCCGGGGCTTCCTGCGAAAGCCTTTGACCGTGATTTCGAACCTCTTGTCGAAATTGTGCAAGACACAGTGGGAAGGCACGATGCATTCGCCACGGCCTGCAATTCACGTTACTATGATGACATGGGTTATCCGGGCCACGCCAATTGCACAGATAACTTTAATGCCGTTCTGAAACCTTATGGGGTGGCGCCGCGCAAAGGCTGGGAGGCAATTAATTTTTTCTACAACACCATGCTCGATCACAACAACCAACTCTATTTGGATGAACCTTGGACAAGGGCGGGTGATTATGTGTTGATGCGTGCACTCACCGATATTGTGTGTGTTTCATCGTCCTGCCCCGACGACATTGATGCCGCCAATGCCTGGGAGCCCACCGACATTCACATTCGCACCTATTCCGCAAAAGAGAAGTTTTCCCGCGCCATGGCCTATCGCTCCTCCCCAGATGCTGAAGCAACTTTGACCAAAGAAACAGCTTTTCACGCCAAATTTGCAGAACACACGCGCAATTTTGGTGAATATCGCGGCTATTGGTTGCCACAGCGCTTTCACAGTGAAGGCCCAATTGCAGAATATTGGGCGTGTCGAGAAAGAGCTGTGGTGCTTGATCTATCGCCGTTGCGCAAATTTGAAGTGACTGGGCCCGATGCTGAAAATCTGCTGCAATATTGTATGACGCGCGACATAAAAAAGCTGTCGACAGGCCAAGTGGTTTATACTGCCATGTGTTATGAAAATGGCGGCATGATCGATGATGGAACTGTGTTCCGTTTGGGCCAAAATAACTTCCGTTGGATTGGTGGCGATGACTATTCCGGCCAATGGCTTCGTGAGCAGGCCGAGAAGAAGGGCTATCAAGCATGGGTGCGATCATCGACAGATCAATTGCATAATATTGCTGTGCAAGGGCCAAACTCGCGCGAAATTATGAAGGAGATAATGTGGACTTCGACTACCCAGCCTTCGATTGCGGAGCTTGAATGGTTTAAATTCGCGGTCGCTCGCATTGGTCATTTTGAAGGTGCGCCAGTTGTCGTTTCGCGCACGGGCTATACCGGCGAATTGGGTTATGAAATTTTTTGCCATCCCAAAGATGCGGAAGCAGTTTTTGACGCTGTGTGGAAAGCTGGCCAGAAATATGGGATCGTTCCCATGGGCCTTGAGGCGCTCGATATGGTGCGCATTGAAGCGGGTTTGATTTTTGCGAATTATGAGTTCAATTCTGAGACTGATCCTTTTGAAGCGGGCATTGGTTTTACTGTGCCGCTCAAAACCAAGCAGGATGATTTTATCGGCAAGGCAGCGCTTGTTCAACGCAAGGAAAATCCGCGCCGTAAGTTGGTAGGATTAGAAATTGACTCAAACGAGGCAGTTGCCCACGGTGATGGCGTCTATATACGGCGTGCCCAAGTGGGTGTTGTTACAAGTTCATGTCGTTCGCCGTTCCTGGGCAAAAATATTGCTTTGGCTCGGATGGATTTTCTGAACAGCGAACTTGGCACTGATGTTGAAATCGGGAAACTGGACGGGCATCAAAAAAGATTGCCCGCCCGCATTGTGAAATTTGCGCACTATGACCCGGATAAATCCAGGCCGCGCAGTTAACTATTTCACTTTTAAATATGTTTCCATTGTATCATCCATCGCCTCAAGCCAAGGGGTGTGATGCACTGGCGACATGGTGCCAGTGACAATGCTGCGATAGGCTTTGTTGCGATAGCCCATAATATCATGGGCCTTGTCATGTTCCCATTCCACCAAAGTGTGATTGATAGCTTCAGTGTCAAGCTTGGGATAATCTGTTGCGGCGATAAGTTCTTTCACATAGTCGCCCTGGAATTGGATCATCTGCTCATCATTTTCCAATTTCAATTCGCGCTTTCGCCAAGCCTTTGAATTTTTCGTCATCACATCTTGTTTTGGCAATTTGATACGGCCCAAAATAACATCGCGCACATACCACGCTTGGGCATCAAACATATTGAATGTGTAGAATTGATCTTGCATCCCCATGTAAGAAAGTTTTGGATTTTGTTCCCACAACACGCCCTTGTAAAGATCAAGTGGCCACAAACGGTTTGCGGTTTTCAAACGCAAATCCTCTGCCAAAAATGGAAAATGATGTTGATAGCCCGTGCACAGAATAATCGCATCGACATCTTTGGTGGTGCCATCTTTAAAATGGGCCGTTTTGCCCACAAGCTTTTGCAAGAGCGGTCGCTGTTCAAAACCTTTCGGCCAATCAAAATGCATGGGCTTGGAACGATATGTCGCCGTCACAGATTTTGCGCCATATTTCCAGCATTGCGAACCAATGTCTTCGGCCGAATAGGAACGGCCAACGATCAGCACATCTTTGCCTTTAAATTCCAACGCATCACGAAAATCATGGGCATGCATCACGCGGCCATTGAAAGTTTTGATACCTTCAAATTCAGGCACATTGGGTGTGGAAAAATGGCCGTTGGCCACAATCACATTGTCAAATTGCTCTGTGTACATACGATCTTTGACACGGTCATGCACAGTTACATTAAACAGTTTCTTTTTCTTATCCCATTCCACCATGCGCACAGGGCTGGAGAACCGCACCCACTTTTTCACCTTGGCTTTTTCCACGCGGCCCTTGATATAATCCCAGAGCACAGCACGTGGCGGATAGGATGGGATGGCTTTGCCAAAATGTTCTTCGAATGAATAATCACCAAATTCCAAAACCTCCTTTGGCCCGTTTGACCAAAGGTAGCGATACATCGAGCCGTGCACGGGTTCGCCATGTTCATCAAGGCCTGTGCGCCATGTGTAATTCCACAAACCACCCCAATCACTCTGTTTTTCGAAGCAGACGATTTCTGGAATCTTGGCTTTCTTTTTGGCGGCTGATTGAAAGGCTCGAAGCACCGCTGTGCCCGATGGGCCGGCCCCGATAACTGCAACTCTTGTCATGTATTATCCCCGTTTGAATTATTCTGGAAATATGCCGGAACTGGTCGGCGCACCATCATCATATTTTGAAAGCCAATCAATTGTCATTGGCCGAAACTTTGTGAGGCCTTTATAGTCGGCAAGTTCTGGGGGCAGATCACGCAGCACGCGGTGGAATCGGCGGGCCCATTTTGGCACTTGCACCAATTCTTCCATTTTCAACAGATAGCAACGGATTACAAACAAGATGGCATTGCTGCGGGGCAGGCGCCAGAGGCTTTGCAATTCACAACGCAAATGAACTTTGTCACCGATATTTTCTGGCGTCACAGTCATGCGGTCTGGCCCCCACTTGGGATAATTTTCGGGGCTGGTGTCAAGGCGCGGATTGATGGTCATCGTCCAATTCAATCGGCGTACGGGCTTGCTCTGTTGCAAGTTCAAAAGGAATTTCAGGGCGCGATCAAACACACCCATCTGGTGGGCCAGCGGAACTGGCCCATGCCACTCCATAAAATTCATTCCGATATCGAAATCCAATGACCAATCAGCTTGCGTGGTAACCATGCCGGCATCCATCCACAAATTATTATCACGCTGATCGACGATGCAAAAATCGCCCTGCGCTTGGCGGGTGATATATTCCATCGGCTCGTAGGGAAGCGTTGAGGCATCTCCAAACGTGAACTTCTGGTCAATGCCCATGGGGCGGTTGATCCAATGCCATTGATCACCATTTTTGGTCAGCGAAAAATGTTCGGGGTATCCAGCCGCTTGTTGTTCCATGATAAGTTCGAGCACATCCCATTGCCCCGCCATCATATGTGGCAAGGCTTGGCAACGCAGTGGATCTTCTTTCAATACCAAAGCGCGGTCATGCATTTCGGATATATAATGCTCATCAACATCAATCAGGCTTTCAAACGCAAAGCCTTTGGGGCCAGCTGGAACATGCGGCTCCATATTCACTGAATACATATATTTGTCTTCATGGAACGGGAAGGGAAACCGCCTGATATTTTCAGGGCTGTTGCGATAAGTAAAATCGCCTCTGAATGTTTCCTGTTTGAATTTGATGTTCATTGGTTCCCTCACAGATCAAGCGTAATCGCTTGTCCCTTCACACGTGAAACGCAGATCATAATTGTTTTGCCAGACGCTTTATCTTCGGGCTCCAGGAAAATGTCATTGTGTTCAATGATGCCTTCGCAGCCCAACACCGACGTTTCACACTGCCCACAAGCGCCCCCGCGGCAGAGATAAGGTGCATCAATGCCCGCTGCCTCAACGGCTTCGAGAATGGATTGATGCGTTCCCACTGTGATGGTTTTTTTGGAACGTTTCAGTTCTGCTTTGAATATGTCACCAGGCAGTGGTGCAAGAAATCGTTCTGAATGCAAGTTTTGTTTGGGCCAGCCCAGTGCCGTGGCTTTGTTCAGCACGCCGTCAATCATGCCCGATGGCCCGCACACGTAAAGATGCGTGCCAAGCGGCTGATTGGCAAGTATGGCATCTGTTGGGATAAACAGTTTTTCAACATCGAAGTAAATTTTTACGCGGTGAGCGGCATAGCGCTGCTGCAATTCTTGCCAGTAAGCGCCGTGTTTGCGATCACGCATGGCATAATGAAGTTCGAAGTTAGAACTTTCACGGGTCATCTGATCCATCATTGCCATGAAGGGCGTTATTCCAATGCCGCCCGCCATGAAGATATGTTTGCGGCCGCGCACATCGCAGGGAAATAAATTCAATGGCTGACTTATGGTAAGCTTGTCGCCCACGTTCAGTTTTTCATGCAGAAAAGCTGAGCCACCGCGTGATTTCTCAACCTGCAACACCGAGATTTCATAGGCTGTTTGATCTGTTGGTGAAGACATCAGTGAATAGGGATTGCGGCGCAAAAGATCGCCGTCAAGCATGGAAACTACAATATGTGCGCCACCTGAAAATACGGGCAGGGGCAGGCCATCAACGCGCACAAGCCGGAAACGCTTCACCTTTTCGGCAACTTGTATGATTGCCGCCACCTGCACAGCCATATCTGTGTTGATGCTCATGGAAACATCACCACAGGTGCGGGCGCTGTGCCTGGTTGTTCAGCGTCAATGCACACCCCCTGAAATGCCGCAAGGCGGCGCGAATAATGATCGCGCACCAATAAATTCAAACCGCAGTGCGCGCATGTGAAAGGGCTGGTTTTCACGTCATCTGTGATGCCCTTGCAATGCACGCACTGCACGCGCCGCGCCGTGGAGCCGCGGTGTTCGGTTCGGATGGAGTTGAAATCAATATTCTGATCCAGCGCAATTTTCATGGCTTGGCCGATAAAGCCCTCAGTGCCTGATAAATACAATCGCGTGCCCATTTTTGCATTAATAAGATTAACGTTAAGGCGGTTGAGCAAAACCGGAATGGTGGGCGCAGACCACATATATTCAGCCTTCACATCAGGCAATTTTCCCACACAGAGAATATCAGATGTTTCCAGAAACTGAGCGCCAACAGCCTTCACTTGATCAAGCAGCGCTTCAATGCCTTCGCCTTCCAGCGCGAAAAGATGACGCCGCGCCTGCAGATCAATGGCAAGGCCCGTATAAACTGGCCGGCTTTTAATACCTTGAACCAACATCAGCCAACCGCCGTGCGCTTCTTTTTTTCAGGATCATCAAACGTAATCGTATGGGCAATCGCTTTGGCCTTCAGGTTTTTGCCACGCACTTCAAGCTTGGTGCCTTGCACAGCGCAATCAACATTCATGCGGGCAATCGCCATGCTTTTTTTGGTCAATTTGGAATAGCATGGGCAGGTGATAACGCCGACCTTCTTGTCTCCGGCATAAATCTCGTCGCCCAGATCTGCAGGGCCATCGGCCTCAACCAAAAGCCCAAAGATTTTAAATCGCTCTTTGCCTTTCAAGCGCTTGTGTTCTTCGGCACCACGAAAGCCGGTTTTATTTGGGCTGACGGTGAAATCAAGGCCCAATTCCCAAAGTGAATCGCCTGGCGGTTGATCAGCGAAAGGATACATTTGCGAATTGTCATAGGGATAAAACAGCAAATAACTTTCAACGCGCAGCATATCCAGAACACTGAAGCACACGGGGATGATGCCCATGTCTTTGCCCTCAACCAAAATGCGATCCCACACCATGCCCGCATCTTGGCCGCGCACGAAAATCTCATAACCGCGCTCACCGGTGTATCCCGTGCGCGATATCATTACCGGCGCACCAAAAAGAGTGGTTTGCAAGTGATGAAAATATTTCAAATCGCGAATGCCGGGCACATATTTAGCCAGATATTCAACCGCCAACGGCCCTTGCAGAGAAAGATCATGTAAATCATCATCAAACAAAATTGCGCAATTGCGGCCGGTGGCTTGCTTCACTAATTCTTCATGGGCCGAACCTGATCCATGCACCAACATCCAAGAATTTGGCCCCGTTCGATAAACGATGCAATCATCGGTGAACATGCCACGATCATTCAACATGCAGGCATAGACCGAGCGGCCAGGATAGATCTTTGTCATGTCGCGCGTGGTGCAATATTCCAGAACATTGATGGCGTGCGGGCCAACCAGATGAACTTTCTTCAGGCCAGATACATCCATCAAGCCAGCCTTGGTGCGAACCGCAATGTGTTCTTGATAAATATCTTTATCATAAGTCCACGCGGTGCCCATGCCGCTCCAGTCTTCCAGTTTTGAACCCAAGGCGCGGTGGCGATCACCGAGAACTGAAAATCTCCAAGACAATGGCATCGTATGCTTCCTTTGCGTATTTCCTGTGCAGAAACAATTGTTCCCACTGTAGCGAAGATTTTAGCAGACACAAGATGCCTGTGCACAATCACACAGATTTTCATCTATTTTCCAATTGGCTGCCAATCCGCCGGCTTTAAGACCACTGCATGAACACCGCAGCGCCCTTGCTGCGAGCGGATACTGTTCGTCGTTGCGCCCATGATGGACGGGAATGACAATTCAAGGAAATCATTGGGTTAGAAAACCCCGCATGCGCGGCATGTGCAGTAGCGCACACACCAAAAAAGGCAATTTCAAAAAGCGTCGATGGCAAGAACAAGACGCGTTCCAATCTGCACGCCACTTGGCAGAACTCAATTGCCGTAAATCATTGAAGCCAAAATTAAGCAGCACGCTCCAAAGTCATCAGGTCATCAAGATAACTTAGTATTCGTCGGAACCCGTTGAGGATCCAGTTCTCGCCAGAGCTAATCTGAAGCCAACCCTTGGCACGTAATTGCGAAAACCCAGAAGTTGTTCTTGGCTGCTGATACGGGCTGGCCCACCGCAATTTGCCGCGAATTGTCATATTTTCTCTGCATTCTCCCTGTTAGCAGGGAAATCGGAGAAGAGACAGGTTCGCTGAAGACTGCGTCCAACACCAATAAGCTTTACGAATGTCACAGTTTTGTGAAAGCGCGTCTTTTGGCGCTGATAATGACGCAGGGGGTCTTGTTCCCCCTCGCGCCAAACGGGCCAGTGTTCTAAGAACAGCCCATGGAAACAGTTTCAACACAAGATTTCGTGCAGGCAATGGGCCAACACGTGTCATCGGTTTGTATCATAACAACAACCCTGAACGGTGAACGCTTTGGCTTAACGGCAACCGCTGTCAATTCCATTTGCGCTACCCCTCCAAGGCTTCTGGTCTGCGTCAACACCTCTGGTTCAACCCATGCAAAAATTTTGGCCGCAGGCGTTTTGTGCGTCAATGTTCTGGCGGAAGGGCATGACGAAATTGCCAAGGCCTTCGCCGGACTTTTGGGCAAAGATTTTGACAAATTTTCCATTGGCACTTGGACAAAACTCAAAACGCAAAGCCCTGTATTGAACGAAACAACCGCTGTTTTTGATTGTCACATCGCTGAAACCATCAAACAGTTCACGCATACAATTTTCATCTGCGAGGTTGTAGCCACGCGCGTTACTAAGAACACTGCGCCATTGCTGTATGGCAATCAAAAATTTCGCCATTTGCGAAAAATTGAAGCGCCCAAATCAAATACACCCGAAGTGGATGACACGCTGCAATATTAGTTTAACGAACGGTCAACAAGCTCACATCACAGCGCCAACTTGCCAAGGCACATATTCATTGTCGCCATAACCCAATGCCTCAGACCTTGATTGTTCACCAGAAGCCACAGCCAAAATTTTCGCAAAAATTTCTTTGCCTTTGTCGACCAGCGAAACACCGTCAAGAATATCGCCGCAGTTAATATCCATGTCATCAATCATGCGATGATAAATATCTGAATTTGTGGCAAGCTTGATGGAAGGCACTGGCTTGCAGCCATAGGCTGAACCGCGCCCGGTGGTGAAGCAAATAAGATTGGCCCCACCTGCCACTTGGCCTGTGGCCGAAACCGGGTCATAGCCTGGTGTATCCATGAACACAAAACCTTTTGCATCCACTTTTTCAGCATAGCCATAAACGGCTTGCAAGGTGGTTGAACCGCCCTTTGCCGCCGCACCAAGTGATTTTTCAAGAATGGTGGTGAGGCCGCCCAGCTTGTTGCCAGGCGATGGGTTGTTGTTCAGCTCCATCAAATTGCGTTTGGCATAATCTTCCCACCATTTGATGATACCCACCAGTTTTTCACCAACATCCAGCGTTGCGGCGCGGCGCGTTAACAAATGTTCAGCACCATAAATTTCTGGTGTCTCAGATAAAATTGCCGTGCCGCCTTGGCCCACCAACATATCAACAGCAAAACCTAAGGCCGGGTTGGCAGTGATGCCCGAATAGCCGTCAGACCCGCCGCATTGCAACGCCAGTGTTAATTCTGAAACCGGGCAAGCCACACGTTTGACAGCATTCACAAAAGGCAACATTTCAGCGATGGCAGCAACACCAGCCGCAACAGTTTTGCGCGTGCCGCCCGTTTCTTGAATTGTCATACTGCGAAATGTATCGCTTTCAGTAACGCCGTAAGCTTGTTTGAACTTCGGAATTTGAAAGCCTTCGCAACCAAGCCCAACCATCAACACGCCACCCATATTGGGGTTGGTGGCATAGCCCCACGCGGTGCGTTTCAAAATATCAAATATAGCGCCGCGATAATCAACCACGCAGCCATTGTCCATTTTAAGGGCCACCACGCCATCAACATTGGGATAATCTTTCAACATGCCAGAACGGCGCACTTCTTCTGCGATGAAGCCAACAACGGTGGCAGAACAATTCACTGATGTCATAATGCCAATATAATTGCGCGTGCCAACTTTTCCATTGGCGCGGCGATAGCCTTGAAATGTGGCTTGCTGTTCGAGCGGCAAAACGGGTTCAGCCTTTGCGTCTTGGGCAAAGGCATAATCGCGCGCAAAATCATGCATGATAACATTATGTTCATGCACCCATTCACCCGCCGCAATATCTTTTGAAGCAAAACCAATAATCTGACCAAATTTGCGGATGGGCGCATCTTTTGCAATGAATTGCGTGGCCATTTTGTGGCCCCTCATAATTTTATCCAGCGCCACGGCTTCCGCTGTGGTTGCACCCTTGGCTACTGCATCAACCGCCACAACAATATTGTCGGCAGAATTCAAGCGCACCATACGGGGCATTTTCAAATCAGACATGCGAAAACCTTTTCATTTGCTCTTATCAACGTTATCATGTTTTTCACAATGGAGAAATTAAAGATGAAGAAGCGTCTGTTTAAAACGCCGTCGGGAGCAGAAATAAGTTTTACAAACTTGGGTTTTGGGTCTGCCCCCTTGGGCAATCTTTACCACGCGGTCACAGAAGTTGCCGCCCAAAAAACCTTTGAAGCAGCCTGGGCCGCAGGCGTGCGTTATTATGATACAGCACCGCTTTATGGTTTGGGCCTTGCAGAAACGCGGATGAATCATTTTCTGCGCGGAAAAAAACGTAAAGATTATGTTGTCTCAACCAAAATTGGCCGTTTGATGCAGGTGTGTGCTCCCGAAGAAAGAACGGGCCAAGGTAAGTTTTTTGAAACACCAACACGAAAAGAAGTGTTTGATTACACCTATGATGGCGTGATGCGTTCGCTTGATTTTTCGCTTGAGCGTTTAGGCTTAGACTATGTGGATATGCTTTTTGTGCATGATGTTGATGTGTTCAGCCATGGCTCTATTGAAGCCCGCGATCACCACATTAAAACACTGATGGGCAGCGGCTATAAAGCCTTGTTGAAATTGCGCGAACAGGGCGTGATCAAAGCTTTCGGGGCCGGGGTGAATGAATGGCAAGCCTGCCAAATTTTGGCCGAACAGGGCGACTTTGATATTTTCCTTTTGGCGGGCCGTTATACATTGTTGGAACAGGAAGCTTTGAACAGCTTTTTGCCTTTGTGTGAACAGCGCGGAATTGGCATTGTGTTGGGCGGGCCTTATAATTCTGGCATTTTGGCCACGGGTGCAAAGCCTGGTGCTAAGTTCAATTATGATCCAGCACCGCAAGCCATTTTGGATAAGGTGAAAAAAATTGAAGCTGTTTGTCGCAAACACAAGGTGAAGCTTTCCAATGCCGCATTGCAATTTCCGTTAACGCATCCTTGTGTGGTCAGCGTAGTGCCCGGCGGTGCCAGCGCCAAAGAAGCGACACTGAATGCTGAAGCCATGAAGGTGAAATTGCCCAAAGCCTTGTGGCGTGATCTGAAGGCTCAGGGCCTGTTGAATGAAAAAGCACCCGTGCCGAAATGATCATCGATTCGCACCATCATTTCTGGAACCCCAGCAGAGATGATTATAAATGGATGGCACAAAAACCCACCTTGCAGCGCAATTATTTACCGCAAGATTTTGTCGCCATTAAAGCCCAATCTGGAATTGATAAAACCGTGTTGGTGCAAGCGGCAGACACCATTGCGGAAACTGAATATATTTTGGGTTTGGCCGATGCCACAGACGACGTGGCAAAAATTGTGGGTTGGATTGATTTTGAGAACAAGGCCGATTTGCAACACTTAAAACGACTTGCCAAACACCCCAAATTTTCGGGCGTTAGACCGATGATCCAAGATATTCCAGATGCAGAATGGATGCACCGCAAAGATGTGCAATGGGCTTATGATGCGATTATTGATCTTGATCTTACGTTCGATGCTTTAGGTTTTCCCATGCATCTTGATCCATTCTTGAAATTGTTTCAGCGCTATCCAAAAATGCGAACGGTGGTGGATCATTGCATGAAGCCAGAAATCATAAATGGCGCTTTTGATGATTGGGCCGCCAAAATTAAATTGATTGCGGATGAAACCCCAGCCTTCTGTAAACTTTCTGGCTTGGCAACGGAAGCGGCACCAGGTTGGTCCACCGCCACGCTGGCCCCCTATATCGCGCACATCTTAAAAGTTTTCGGCCCAGATCGGGTGATGTGGGGGTCCGATTGGCCGGTGTTAAATTTGAATGGCAATTACCCAAGCTGGCTTCAAACTGCCCAAGCCTGTGTGGGCCAGGCTGATCATGCACAAGTTTTCAGCGGAACAGCCGCCAAGTTCTACCGGATCTAAGCTAGCGCTTGCATGTCAATTTTGGTTGACAGAACAGTTGCCCATGGCAGATTGGCCACCACACAAGAATTTGAGATTAATATTCGATGGCAATTCAAAAAAGCGATTTGAAAAATCGCGTCCTGTCTAAGCGGCCCGTATTTCCATTTTCAGCCATTGAGGGCCAGCAGGAATTAAAAACCTGTCTCATTCTCACGGCGGTTGATCCATTGATCGGTGGCCTGTTGGCCATGGGCGACAGGGGCACAGGCAAATCCACGACAGTGCGGGCCTTTGCGGCCCTGTTGCCGCCCATCAAAGCTGTGAAGGGGTGTCCTTATCATTGTGATCCGACCTCGCCACAAACGGCGTGTGATGAATGTCGCAATGCTGCAAAATTGGTTAGCGAAACCATTCCTGTGCCGGTGGTGGATTTGCCCTTGGGTGCCACGGAAGATCGTGTCGCCGGTGCCTTGGATTTAGAGCGAGCCTTGTCGCGTGGTGAAAAAGTGTTTGAGCCTGGTTTGCTGGCCAAGGCCAATCGCGGCTTTTTATATATTGATGAAGTTAATCTGCTTGAAGACCACTTGGTCGATTTGCTGCTTGATGTTGCGGCATCAGGCGAAAACTTGTTTGAACGCGAAGGTTTAAGTGTTCGCCACCCTGCGCGCTTTGTGTTGATCGGCAGCGGCAATCCGGAAGAGGGTGAACTGCGGCCCCAATTGCTCGATCGGTTTGGATTATCAGTTGAAGTGAAAACTCCGCAAGATGTTGCAAGTTGGGTTGAAATTGTAAAACGCCGTGATTTTTATGAACGCGAACCGGAACGTTTCTATGCGCAATGGCAAGACGAAGAAAAAGCGTTACGCAGCCGAATCGAATCTGGCCGCAAAAGACTTGGGGATGTTGTGGTGCCTGATGCCATTCAAGAAAACACCGCAAAACTTTGCATCGCGTTGAAAACGGATGGCTTGCGCGGCCAACTCACGATCATTCGTGCAGCCCGCGCCTTGGCAGTTTTTGAAAAACAAAAAACAGTTTCCCTCAATCATGTAAAACGCATGGCGCTGTCTTCGCTGCGGCACAGGCTGCGCCGCAACCCGTTGGAAGAGACAGGCACGGCCGCCCGTGTTGAGCGGGCCATTCAAGATATTTTGGGGCCATAATGCACCAAGGGTTGAGCGATGCCACGTGGGTTGCAGGGCTTCTGGCTTTGCGTGGAGAAGCACTGGGTGGCGCCGTGGTGGCCAATGATGTGGCCGATGATTTTATTATGGCATTGACCAAAGCATCAGGGCCAATCAGGACAGTCTCATCAACCCTCAGTGCCGATGCGCTGAGCGGCTCGATTGATCTGGCCGCCACCTT
>JANXRO010000281.1 GCA_025356765.1 Hyphomicrobiales bacterium
GCAGAACAAGGGCCAAATTCAGAATTAACAAACGCGCTTTTGCGGTGGTATGACGCACATTCGCGCAAACTGCCTTGGCGCTTGGATGTGTCTGACCCCTATAAAACCTGGCTTTCAGAAATTATGTTGCAACAAACAACGGTTGCGGCAGTTAAAGATTATTTTTTGAAATTTCTCAAGCTATGGCCGCGCATTGAAGATTTGGCCACAGCCCCGTTGGATGATGTTTTAAAAGCTTGGGCGGGCCTTGGCTATTATGCACGGGCGCGCAATCTTCATGCTTGCGCAAATGTGATTGTGGTAGAACACGGCGGCAAGTTTCCGCAAACTGTTTCTGGCTTGGCGCAATTGCCGGGCGTTGGTTCTTATACATCTGCTGCCATCGCGGCCATTGCGTTTGATGTTCCGGCGGCGGCGGTTGATGGCAATGTGGAACGCGTGATCAGCCGATATTATGGGTTGGAACAACCTCTGCCGCAATCCAGGCCAGATATCAAAGAACTCACTCAGCGCCTGGTGCCTGAAAAACGTGCGGGCGATTTTGCCCAAGCGCTTATGGATTTGGGTGCCACAATTTGCACGCCGAAATCACCCGAATGTGGCCGCTGTCCGTGGGATGCTGGATGCGTTGCACGGCTCATGTCTTTGCAAAATGTTTTGCCGCGCAAAGCCGCAAGACGCAAAGTGCCAACGCGTTATGGCCATGTGTATTGGATGACAAATTCAGCCGGAGAAGTTTTGGTGCGGGCACGGCCATTGCGTGGGCTGCTTGCCGGCATGACAGAATTTCCATCCAGCGCATGGGTGGAAAATGGTGATGAATTTCTGCCGCCTTTTAAGGGTGATTGGAAAAAATCATCAGGCGTTGTTGAACACACGTTTACCCATTTCAAATTGGAACTGAGTGTGTGGAAATTAAAAGTGCGCAACCCCAAAATGGAGGCGCGCTTTGTGAAGCTGGAAGAACTTAACAGTCTGGCCTTGCCAACGGTGATGCGCAAAGTTGCGGCGCATATCGCAAAAGCTTAACGCCTGCCGCCCACTTCATCAATATGGGCCAACATGTCTGCGGGGTCTTCAAACACGCGATAAGCGCCGGCTTGGCGCAGTTCGGTTTCGCCATAGCCGCCCGATAAAAAGCCAATGCCCAAAGCATGGCCGCGCTTGGAAGCAAGCATATCCCACACAGCATCTCCCACCACGCAGGAATCTTCCATCTTTACGCCCAACGCATTGGCCGCCGCGATAAATAAATCAGGATCAGGCTTTGCATATTTTACCAGATCACGGGTGATCACCACATGCTTTGCAGGGTCTACACCAATCTTGGCCAACACGGGGCCTGCGGTTTTCATGTGGCTTGATGTTGCAATGGCCCAGGGAATTTCTTGTGCAGTTAGATATTCCAAAAGCTTCACAGCACCCGGAAGCGCACGCACGCTTGATGAGCGCTCGTTGTAATATTGTGAATGAAGTGTGCTTAAGCGTTGTTGGGTTGCCTCATCAATCTCGTGGCCTAGTTCGCGGATCAACGCGGCAGTGAATAATCCGCCAGACATGCCGATGCGGCGATGCACACGCCAAGCAGAAATATCAATTCCGGTTTCGCGCAACGCGCTGTTCCATGCCGCGATGTGATCATAAACACTGTCGAGCAAGGTTCCGTCGAGATCAAACAGAAATGATGTTTGGGTTAAAGCCTTCACGCCACATTTGCCATTTCTTGGCGCACTTGTTGGCGCAATAAATCAATCGGCACCAAATTTGGCCCGCGTCTGATGTGCCAATAGGTCCAGCCATTGCAGGCTTCAGCACCTTGCACATGGGCTCCCACTTTGTGGATGGAGCCTGATTCATTTTTGCTGGCGATTGATCCATCAATACGAATGTTGGCCGTGATGCGTTGGGTGTGGTCAAACAATGTCTCGCCAGCCTTGATCAAGCCACGCTCAATCAATGTGCCGAACGGAATGCGTGGCTCTGCGCGTTTGCCAATGGTGGCTTTCAATGTGTCAGTGGAATGGGTTTCAACAGCGTCGATGCGCTCCAACGCTGCTGCGGCATAAATTTCTTCGCGTTCACAGCCAATAAAATGGCGGCCTAAAGATCTGGCCACAGCACCCGTTGTGCCAGTGCCGAAAAATGGATCAAGCACCACATCGCCGGGGTTTGTTGTTGAAAGCAAAACGCGTTGCAACAAAGCTTCAGGCTTTTGCGTGGGGTGAAGTTTCGAGCCTTCTTCATTTTTCAAACGCTCACCGCCGGTGCAGAGTGGAATGGTCCAATCAGACCGCATCTGCACATCATCGTTGAAAATTTTCATGGCTTCATAGTGGAAACAATATTTCGATTGTTGGCTTTTGCTGGCCCAGATTAAAGTTTCATGGGCGTTGGTAAAACGGCGGCCACGGAAGTTTGGCATGGGGTTGGTTTTGCGCCACACCACATCATTCAAAATCCAAAAGCCCAAATCTTGCAGCGTTGTGCCAACGCGAAAAATGTTGTGATAAGACCCAATCACCCACAAGGCACCATTTGGTTTTAACACGCGGCGACATTCTGTAAGCCACGCTTTGGTGAAAGCGTCGTATGTTGCCAGTGAATCAAATTTATCCCAATCATCATCAACGGCATCAACCTTGCTTTCATCGGGCCGCTTCAAATCGCCACCCAATTGCAAATTATATGGCGGATCAGCGAACACCAGATCAATGGAATTTGATGGGATTTTTTTAAGCTGTTCGATGCAATCACCAATTAAAACTTGGTCAAGCAGAGGCCGCACATCAATCGTTGTCTCGAAACCCATTACGCAAACTCCACTCACAAATACACTTGGTGGAATGCTTATGAGTCCTTGGAGTCTCCGTGTGAATCGAAAGGTTAATTTATGGTTAATTTCGCAATCGGCTTAAAGCTGCGACGATGTTCCGTACACGGACCATGTTGAGCCAAAGCCATTGCATGCACGGCTGTTCCATAGCCTTTGTGGCGGGCAAAACCATAGTAAGGAAATTGCGTGTCTAATTCCACCATCAATCGATCACGGGCAACTTTGGCGATAATAGAGGCAGCGGCGATCGACAGCGATTTTGCATCACCACCGATGATGGTTTGAGTGGCGCAAAAAAGTTTGGGTGCGCGGTTGCCGTCGATCAACGCCAAGGTTGGTTTTGATTTCAAGTTGGCGACGGCGCGCTGCATGGCCAAAAATGTTGCTTGAAGAATGTTGATCTTGTCAATCTCTTGGGCAGAAACAAAGCCAATGCCAACATCTGATGACGCGATGATTTGTGGGAACAGCGCTTCGCGTTTGGCTTCGGTGAGTTTTTTGGAATCGTTGAGGCCTTGCGGGATATTGTTGCGATCAAGGATTACAGCGGCTGCCGAAACCGGCCCCGCCCAAGGGCCGCGACCTGCTTCATCAATGCCGCAGACAATCGCGTGGCCAGAAGTGGTTTCAAAGTGGAGGGTGGGCTTAAGCACCTTCCTTCTCCCCTTGAGGGAGAAGGTGGATCGTGCGCCTTCGCACGAGGCGGATGAGGGGGTGGTCGAGGATTGAGCGACCCCTCATCCGCCCCTTCGGGGCACCTTCTCCCTCAAGGGGAGAAGGAAGAGGTATCATCCTTCAATCCGTGAAAAATCTGCAACCTCGGCTGTGGCTTCGCGGATGCGGTTTAACAGGCGCAAGCGGTTTTCGCGGAAGGTTGGATCAGGGTCGTTCACCGTGACATGTTCAAAGAAGGCATCAACGGGTGCGCGCAATTTTGAAATGGCTTTCATGGCAGCTTCAAAATCTTCGGCCTCAACGGCTTTGTGGGCAAGAGAGGCGGCTGAATCGACTTCGCGGTTTAAAATCCTTTCTTCGTTCTTCATCAAGATGGATTGTTCAACACGGCCCCGGAAGGGCGCACCATCATTCTTTTCTTCTATGCGTAAAATGTTGGACGCACGTTTGACGCCAGCGAGAAGGTTTTTGCCGTCATCGGTTTCCAAGAATTTTGAAAGCGCATCAACGCGGCGCAAAATCATAAGCATGTCGTCACCGCCATTGAGAGGTAAGACAGCATCGATCAAATCAAAGCGGGCACCCTGCTCTTTAAGATAGATTTTCAGACGGTCAGCAAAAAAGACGACTAAGCTTGGATCATTGAATGGTAATGGTCCCATGTTCGACGCAGCGCTCGACTGAGTGTGCTTGTCTAAATAATTTTGTGTATGGGTCACAGATAGTTTGTGCAGCTGCAATTTAATCGAACTTGATAAGATAATTCGAATTATACCCAAGGCCGCACGCCGAAGAGCGTATGGATCCTTTGATCCTGTCGGCTTTTCATCAATGGCCCAGAAGCCTACGAGCGTATCAAACTTATCCGCAAGTGCAACAACTTGGCCAATTTTGGAAACTGGCAACGTGTCACTTGGGCCTTGGGGTTTGTAATGATCGCGGATGGCATCGGCCACTTCAGGGTCTACGCCTTGGTCAATGGCATAATAGCGGCCCATCAAGCCCTGCAGTTCGGGGAATTCGCCCACCATACCCGATACCAAATCGGCCTTGCAAAGGCGTGCGGCCTGCTTGGTTTTTTCAACATCAGCGCCGATGGTTTTGGCGATCTCTCCGGCCAAGGCTTCAATGCGTG
>JANXRO010000301.1 GCA_025356765.1 Hyphomicrobiales bacterium
GCGCCTTGTTTGAAAACTTGATTGACCGCCAACACGCGAACATTCTGAATCACTGTTTCGCTGTGAACGATATTCTCACCCGTTTTTTGGTCAGAATGTTTCTTGGTCAAAATCACATCCACGCGATCATTTGGCAAAATAAAGCCGCCAGCCGATGACTGCGCCGAAATTTTAACTGAAATGGCGCGCATGCCCTTGGGCAAAATAGCGCTCATAAATCCGCCAGCGCCTGGCAGAACTATCTTCTTGTCCAAAATTGCTTCGTCTTTGAAGAATGGCAAGCGTGCCCTTGCCAATGCCATGTCTTTCAACGCATCAGGCTTTGCCTCGCGTGAAATCATCGCGGGTAAAATGTTGTCTTTGGGCCATGGCTTCCAAATCAAAGCGCCTTCGCCCAGCTTGTCTCCCATTAAAATGTCTTTTGCAGCAACCAGCACATCAGTTGTTTGAACAGTGTTCACAACTTCCTGTTTCACATCTTGCTTGTGGTTCAGCACGTTGCGCATCATCAAACCCGCAACGACTGCACAACCAACTGCACCAATCAGTGCTATCGTGCGCATTTTACTCATTTTAATCCTCACACAGTGCCATTGGGCACCAACTCTAAATTCAGTTTGGCTTAGGAATCGTCAAATTAAGGTTAACAAAAAGACATTAGGCAACACCGATCATCCACCAGGTGTTCTTGAAAACAAGAAGCCCACCCAGCGCAAAAGCAAATCCATAAGGCACATTGGGCTTCACCTGCGCCAACTTGAGGCGAAGTTTTCCAAGGCTTGGCGTTTTGTCGCCTTCAATTTCCCAACTCATCATGAACACCGACCAAAGCCCCACAACAATTGCAAGAACGCCGCCAACCATTGCTGTCATAAAAAGAAAGGGCAGGGTTTGCGATGTGCCAAACCACAGGCCCGCAGCAGCCATCAATTTGGCATCACCACCGCCAAACAGCCCGACTTGAAAAAATAAAAAGCCAGCGCCGAATAGCAAAGCGCCAGAGACAAGATGCAATCCAAATTCATTCCACGGCATGCCCAAAGCCAGCGCCATTGGGAAAAATAAAATCGCAGTCAGCATGGTCAACCAATTGGGAATGCGAAAAGACATGACATCGCTGGCAGCAGCAACGATTAATAATGTAGGCAGAAGAATTTGTGACAAGGCGTGCATTAAACAGTCTCCGAGAGAATGAATTGCACCGACATTCACACGCAGATTGTAAAGACCAAGTTAACCTTGAGAATTTATTGAGATTTGAGAGGGCCAAGTTTTGGTAACTTAAGATTCATCATTGTCTGGCAAGGTTTCGTTTAGGTTTGTCACATGCAGACGCTGTGGGTTGGAGAATTAAACAATGCGTAACGTTTTGAAATTGAGCGCGGCACTTCTCGTTTGTGGCCTGATGGCCGGAACGGCACATGCTGCAACACTTCTCACCCTTGAACTCGATCAGAGCCAAGTGATCACCGTGAACGCCGATCCAGCAAGCATTGTGGTGGGCAATCCTTCCATCGCAGATGCTTCAATCAACGGCCGCCAAATTTTCATTCACGGCCATTCATTTGGTCAAACCAATTTGATGGTGTTTGATCAAGCTGGCAATAAGCTGGTCGATTATGAACTTACAATTTCTCACAACACATCAAACCAAGTGGCTATATTTAGCAGCACACCCGATGAAGGCCCTGTGCGTTATTCATTTTCCTGTGTGCCGAATTGTGAAGCGAACATGATTCCCGGTGATGGTGTTAACTGGACAAAAAATATTATTCTTCTCAACCGTGCCAAATATGAATTTGCCACGGGCCAAAAATCTGCCGATGCAAAAGCGCCAGCAGCTCCACAATAAGCCAATCTCAAGAATTGTTTGAACAAAGGCGGCACCCCATGGTGCCGCTTTTTCGTTTTAAATTACCTAAAACTTTACCAAATTTATTCAACTCATCTCAATCTCGCAGATTTAGACAGAAGGTTGAGAAAATAGGTTTTCCTGTTTGGGAGAGTTACATGTTGAAGAAAATCACCAGATGTTTGAGGCAAGCAGCTGCGCAATGGAAAAAATCCGAGCGTGGTTCAGCCGCTGTTGAATTTGCACTTGTGGCAGGCCCATTCATTATGGTTTTGGGCACGTTGGTGGAAACGGGTTTGATGATGCTAACCGAACACGCCATTCAATCTGGTGTGCAAGACGCAGCGCGCTTGGTGCGCACCGGCCAAGTGAAATCAAAAAATCTCGATGCTACAGCATTCAAAGCTTCGGTATGCAACACAGCGGGCATCATCATCAATTGTTCAACCGGCGTTACGGTTTATGTAAACAGCGCGGTTAATTTTGCATCGCTTGCGTCTTCGCTTCCTTCATTCACCAATGTTGGCCCATCAACGGCAACGCCCAATCCACCAGTCGTGTTCACACCGGGCTCTGGCTCACAACCGGCCGCAGTGATTGCAACCTATGACTGGACATTTTCAATGTGGGGCATGACCCCCTTTGGCAATGTTCAAGGTGGCGCGGCGCGACGTTTGGTTGGCTTTGCCATTTTCCAAAACGAGCCATTTTAAGAAAGAATGACCATGATCAGCAAATTTTTAAAAGCAGATAAAGGCATGGCCGGCATTGAAGCGGCCCTAATCATGCCATTTATGCTGCTGCTCTATTTCAGCCTGCATGATTTGACAGCGCTTATCACCTTCAATCGCAAAATCACCTCAACCGCCAGCACCATTGCTGACGTGGTGGGTCAATCAACAACAGCCAACACAACAAAAGCTGTGGTTCAAGATGATTTGCAAGCCGCCGGCATGATTATGCAACCCACACCAATGTCAGACGTGCATGTGGATATTATTGATTATCGCATCAAGAACGGAACGCCCACTGCGATTTGGCAAACCCACACAACAACGGGCCCTGCCTGTTCCACGCCGTCGATATCAAACATGCCAGCCCTGATGAGTTCAGGCAATGACGTGATCGTTGCTGTGGCTTGCATGAACTACACGCCCTATGTGGCCACATTTTTAGGCTCTAACCTTTTGGGGTCAACATCGTTCATGATTCAACAAACCATCACCGCAAGGCCGCGCGGCTCTGCCACATTGGATTGCTATGTCAGCGGAACATCGGGCACGTTGTGTAGCTAAGCCACCAAAACGTTTCTCAAATCTGCAAAGGCCAGCATTCGTGCTGGCCTTTTTCAATTAAAAGCCAAGTTGCGTCACAAACCCTTGAACCCGCCAAAACAATAGTATAGGGCAAGCCCAACGTTGCGGAAGGATGGCCGAGTGGTTTAAGGCACACGCCTGGAACGCGTGCGTAGGTTAATAGCCTACCGAGGGTTCGAATCCCTCTTCTTCCGCCAGCGTCCCAATCACCAACAGCCTATCGCGCCGTGTTAAAACCGGGCTTTGTGGAAAGCCACCGCATCCTAAAAAACACGACAAGTGTCAAAATCATAAAGGGCAACCACAGTGTGACCAGCACGGGAAGATCACCCTTGCGCGACACCGATGTGGCCATGCCCAAAAATTGGTGAAAAGCCAAAATTGTTAAAAGACCGGCTAAGAAACGAAACGGGCTTGGGTTACGCCGCGGTTCAATTACAAACAAAACTGCGATGAACGGCAGTAATAAAATATAGAGAACCTGCACAATGCGATAGTTCAACTCTGCCTGCATAGGAATTGGCGAAACCTTGCCCGCATAGTCCCCAGGCGGGCCAGACCACGCCAATTCGTCAAATGTCATTTCCCATTCAGATGATCCGCGTTTGCGAAAACGGCTGGTGTCGATGGCCCGAACCGGGCCTTTCAGCTTGGAACTTGAACTGGCGTTATAAGCCTCAGGCAGAACCAGACCTTGATCATTGCGGGCCAGATTAATTTGCATCATGCGCACATCTTCAACATCGTAATATTGATTGGGGTCATCATCCACAATCGTCACATGGCCTTTTGATCCGCCAGTGGTTACGGTTTTTCCATCATCATAGGTTTGATAAACAAAGATCTTGCCAAACTCGTTGCTTTTGGGCGCAATATTATCAATCAAAACGGTTTTTCCGCCGCCGCTGACAAACAAATCGCCGCCTTCGGGAAGCAAGCTGACAAAGCGTTGAATTTGATGAACGAAATTGGCGCTGTTATAAATCGAAAGCGGTTGAAACCAGCCTAAAATGCAAAAATCTGCCGCGGCCACCAGGAGGGACAACAACACCGCCGGAACCATCAATCGGTGCAAGCTATAGCCCAAGGCATGCATGGCATCGAGTTCACGGTTTTGGGCCAATCCGGCAAAACCCAGCATCACCCCAACGGCCAGCGCCATTTGCATGGCCAAACCTGAATAAAGCGCCACCCACTGGCTTAAATAGGTAATCATCAGGGCCACAAGATTGTCTTGATGAAGGGCAAGACCAAGCCCTTGGCGAAAGCGCACGCATTCCAAAATCAGCAGCACAAAAATGAAAATATTGCGCATGGGCCTCAAAATCACCCACAGCACATAAAGATCAATTCTGCTAAATTTAAAAAATGATAGGGTTTGCATCTGACCAGTGCATTTGACACGCTTTCATACAGTTTGTAAGTGCTTATTCAATTGGCCATAGAATATCCGTTGTTTTCCGCCACAGAGGCAAAACAGCACGCTGCCAAAGCCTTGTTTGAAGATCGGAAGTTCACCAACGTGATAGAGTTTTTTGTCGAGGCTTTTGCCTTTTTTGCAACGGTAATGATTGTTGTTTATTCTTTGGCGCAAGCCGCCTTGGCCTACTCTTATAGCCGCAGCAAAAGTTCGAATGCAAAACCGCCCGTAACCCCTGTGGGCTGGGCTGGCAATCTGCCGCGCGTATTGATTCAACTACCCATTTACAACGAACAATATGTGGTTGAACGTCTGCTTAACTGCATGGCAAAAATGGACTATCCGAAAGACAAACTCAGCATTCAATTGCTGGATGACTCAAGCGACGAAACCACCGAAATTGCGGCCCGCGTTATTGCCCAACTCAAAACCCAAGGCATTGATATTGAACACGTGCGACGGGCAGATCGCAAAGGCTTCAAGGCGGGCGCTTTGCAATATGGTTTGGGTTTGAACGACAGCGAATTCGTCGCCATTTTTGATGCTGATTTTTTACCCCGTCCAGAATTTATCAAACAGGTTGTGGCCTATTTTGGCGATCCCAAAGTGGGCATGGTGCAAACCCGTTGGGAACATCTCAACTATAATTATTCGTTGATCACGCGTTTGATGGGCTTTGCTATTGATAACCATTTTTCTGTCGAACAGGGCGGGCGTCAGGCCTCTGATAATTTCATCAATTTCAATGGCACGGGCGGGATGTGGCGCCGGGCAACCATTGAAGATGCAGGCGGCTGGGAAAGCGATTGCCTGACGGAAGATTTAGATTTGAGCTTCCGTTCACAACTGAAAGGTTGGAAATTTTTATTTGTTGAAAGCATCACCACACCATCTGAACTTCCCGTTGAGATGAACGCTGTGCGCAGCCAGCAATTTCGTTGGACAAAGGGTGCCGCTGAAACTGGCAAGAAAACGTTGGTTAATTTGTGGTCTTCCAATGCGCCGTTGATGTCAAAAATTGTGGGTTCATTTCACATGTTCAACAGCCTGGTATTTTTGTTCATGCATTTCTTCGTGGTCAGCATGTTGCTGTTGCCATGGTTCACACATTTCAGCACCGGCCCCTTGTTCTGGACATTGAAAGTGCTGATCGCCATTTCCTTCATTGGCATGATTTATACATTCGGAACAGCCCAGCGCTTGGGCGATTTTACGGCTGGCAAAAAAAGCCCGTTGCATATTGTGTTGATGACCGTATTTTTCACATCAACTGCCATTGGGCTTTCATTCGCAAATTCTTGGGCCATCATCCAAGCTTTCACCGGCAAGGTTACGCCCTTTGTGCGCACGCCGAAACTGAACATCGTGAAAAAAGATCAGAATGAAGCGAACAACAAGGCCTATAAAATTAAGGCCCTGCCGCCCGCTGCATATGTTGAAATTCTCTACACGTTTATTTTCGTGGGCATGGTTATCTATTGTCTGCCCCATGCAGCGTCGACCTTCATTGAAGTTTATGCCTATTTTGCCATCGGCTTTGGCTTTGTGGCATTTAATACGCTGAAAGAATCGATCAGGAATTAGCCCTTGCTCGTCAATCAGTCTCAACATGATTGGGCTTTTATAACACCAAGCTATTCTGGTGATTTTGAACGTTGCCAAATGCTGTGCAAAAGCTTGGATGTTTTTTTGCAAGGCAACTGGCATCACTATATCATTGTCGATAAGCCAGACCTTGGGCTGTTTAAATCTTTTGCCGGCCCCCGCCGCACCATTCTATTAACCCATGATGTGGCCCCGCCCAGCATGCACCACCTGTTCAATATACCATTTGCGGGTGGGCGAAGTTTGTGGTGGGCCAGAAAAACCGGTTTCTTCATCGGCTGGCATATGCAGCAAATTATCAAGATGGGCATTGCCTCTGTCGTCAATCAGCAAGGCTTGGCCTATTGCGATTCTGATGTTTTTTTTGTCAGGCCATTTAACACTGACGCCTTAAGCAACGGCCAAAAAGTGCGACTGTTTCATTCGTCCCAAGGGCACGCCCTTCCAGAAATTGCCAATCTTAAATATGTAAAACCAGGCTTGGAAATTCTGGGCCTTCCCATCAACAACACGGATGTTCATTTTACCTATATTGATAATTTTGTAACCTGGCATCGCCCCACGCTTTTGGCTCTGCGCGAATATATTGAAAAAACCACGGGCAAGGATTGGTATACGGAATTGGGCGCAAGATTGGATATATCGGAATATACGCTCTATGGGTTGTTTGTGGACGAGGTTCAAAAAACCAACCCGCATCATTTTGTTTCCACAAAGCACCTGTGCAAAACCCAGTGGAACAGACAATCCAAAACCGAAGCTGAAATTGAACACTTCTGCCAAGACCTAGAACCGAACCACGTTGCCATTGGGGTTCAATCTTTTGCCGGTGTGAATTTGGAGCATCTGAAAAAACAACTCAACCTTGCTATTTCACAGTATAACGCGGTTTAGGCGAACGTGAAAATGAGGGCAGCAAGCGAGTGTTGAAAAAAGTTTTTTCAATCTATTGGTCAGCGCCGGGTGGCCGCCCCATTATTGTGGCGGCGCTGATGCTGTTGGCAAGCGTGGCAGATTTGCTGAGCATGGGTGGCTTGGTGCCACTGATCACCCAACTCACAACGGATGGCGGGCAGAAACAATCACCCATCGCAGAATATGTTCTAGGGCTGTTTACAAAGCTGGGAGTTGAACCCAGTTTTCTCAATCTGCTGGCCTTTGTGGGAACCGGACTGATTTTAAAATCGGTGATCTCCATGGCCTCGCTCAGCTATGTCGGAATTTCAGTGGCTGATGTTACAACCAGAATTCGCACGAAACTTTTACATGCCATGATGCAGGCCAAGTGGTCTTATTTTGTTGATCATAAGCCAGGCGAAGTGGCTTCACAAATTTCAGCCCAATC
>JANXRO010000312.1 GCA_025356765.1 Hyphomicrobiales bacterium
CCCACCGTTGTGACGCTGACACCTGATCCAAAGATTGCGCTGTTGAAACAGGTTGCCAGTGTGACCAGTGGCAGTGGCCCAGCGCATGCGGGCGACATCATCACCTATAAGTTCACCATTAAGAACGTTGGCAATGTGACGCTGAACAAAGTTGTGGTGACTGATCCGTTGATGACAGGCGCACCCAATGTGATCATTGGCACGTTGTTCAACAACTTCTTGCCCGGCCAAACCGACACAAGCTTCACTGGCACATATACAGTGACCCAAGCTGATGTTGACAAGGGTGAAGTGACCAATACGGCAACCGTGACTTCTGAAGCGCCCGATGGTGGTTTGGTTCAAGACAGTTCGGACCCCGGCGTGTTTACAGGCAACAGCCCCACCATTCAGCCTTTGGCCCAAGCACCGAAGATTTCGCTCGTCAAGAAATACATCACCTATGACGACAACAACGCCAATGGCATTCTCGATGTGGGCGACAAGCTGCATTACACATTTGCCATTCAAAATATGGGCAATGTGACGCTGACCAATATTACGTTGAGCGATTTGCTGGCTGGCGCTGTTGTGGCAGGCGGCCCAAGTGTTGGAACGCTTATTCCCGGTGCTATTGATAGCAACACGTTCACCGCAACTTATGTTGTGACAGCGGCCGATATTCCAGCAGGACAAGTTAGCAACCAGGCCGTGGTTTCGGCCACAGCACCCGGCGCTGTGGTGGTTTCAGCAAATTCAGACAATTCCAACCCCAATGCGGTTAACCCTGCACCCACCATCACACCGATTGTGGTGAAGCCTGCAATTTCAGTGATCAAGCTGCCACCCACATGGACAGATGTAAACACCAATGGCTTGACCGATGCCAACGACACTTTGACTTATAAGTTCAAGGTGAAAAACACCGGCAACGTTACGCTGACCAATGTGACTGTGACTGATATTGACCCTGCTGTTACAATCAGCGGCACACCGATTGCCACGCTGACTGCGGGCAGCGAAGACACAACCACATTCACTGCAACCTATGTGTTGAAGGCCAGCGATGTGAATGCGGGCTTCTATAACAACCAAGCAACGGCATTTGGCTTCTCACCCAGCAATGTGAAGGCAAGCGATCTTTCAGATCCGGCTGATTATACCAAGGACGCTGTAACGCCATTTAGCATTGGCACCACGCCGGGCATGGCTGTGATCAAGGCCTTCTCCAAATTTGTGGATGGCGTTGGCACTACTGTCACAACGCCTGTTGCTGGTGGCAGCATTGTTTATTCCATTAGTGTTAAAAACACCGGCAACGTGGCGTTGAAGAACATCACCCTTACGGATGTGAACGGCACAATTGCGGGTGGCACATTGGCCAGCTTGCCTGTGAACACAACAGACACCACAAGCTTCACGGCAACGCATGTGATTACCAATGCCGACATTGTGGCAGGCGGGGTTTTCAACCAAGTCAAAGCCCAAGGCTTGACGGTGAATACCAATGCTGCGGTTTCAGATTTGTCTGATCCAACCGATCCGACTTTGAATAACCCGACATTTGTGGCGCTGTCTTCTGTGCCGGGGCTTGCTGTTGTGAAAAAGGCCACTGTTCAAGATTTGAACGGCAATGGCCTGAATGATGCTGGCGATAAAATTATCTACACATTCACTGTTATCAACACGGGCAATGTGGTGCTGTATGATGTGAAGCTAGCCGATGTGAACGCTGCTCTTGTTCCGCTTGGCGGGTCTATCGCCAGCTTGGCGGTTGGTGCAAGCGACACAACAACGTTTACGGCAAGCCATGTTGTAACCCCTGCTGAAGCAGCCTCGGGCAGCTATTCAAATCAAGCCACGGCAACAGCGGCTTTGGTTGCGGCTGGGCCTGTAGCGGTCAATGCGGTTTCAGACGCAACTGGAATTACGGCCACGCCATTGCCCACCATTGTGACGCTGACCACGGCTGCGCCAAGCTTTACCAAAACGGCAGATCGCTCTCAGATCAAACGCGGCGAGCAAGTGCTTTATACTATCACGGGCAACAGCCTTGGTGCTGGGCCTTATAACGTGACAGACATCATGCCCCCGGGCTTTGGCTTTGTTGCAGGTTCAGCCACCGTGAACGGTGTTGCCGCAACACCTACTGTGAATGCGTCCAGCATTGTGTTCAACCCCGTGAATTCGGTGAGTGGCAAAATTGTCGTCACGCTCAAACTTATAGCTTCGACCACGCTGAGTGGCGGTAAGTTTGTCAACAACGCGCGGCTGATTGACCCTGCAACGGGAACAGTTCTTGCCGTGGCCCAAGCCAGTGTTGAGATTGTGGCTGAGCCGGTGTTTGACTGCAGCGACATTATTGGCCGCGTGTTTGATGACAAAAACGGCAATGGCTATATGGATGATGGTGAGCCAGGCTTGCCCGGCGTTCGCCTTGTGACGCTGAACGGCGTGTTGATCACCACCGATGCAGAAGGCCGCTATCATGTGCCTTGTGCCGCAATTCCTGATGCTGCCATTGGTTCAAACTACCTGTTGAAGCTTGACACAAGAACCTTGCCCACTGGCTATAAGGTGACCACTGAAAACCCCGGCGATGTGCGCGTAACACGTGGCAAAGTGACGGTGTTGAACTTCGGCGCAAACTTTGTGCACGATGTGAAGGTGGATGTGACAGGCCGTGCCTTTGATGGTGATGGCGTTGATCTTACCCCGCGTTGGCAAACCGGAATCGACAAGCTTTGCCACATTCTTGCACAAAGCCAATCACAGCTTTTGTTGGTTTACCACCAAGGTGGTGAATCTGGCGAGTTGGCCCAAGCCCGCATCGATAATCTTGCAGGCCAAGTGCACGATCAATGCGATCGCGACAAGCCTGTCAAAATCAAAACACGAATTGAAGAGGGCAAATAATGCGGGGGCGCACTTATAAACTCACTCTGAAATCAGGCATCGCTGGCTTAGCGTTGCTGGGGGTGATGGTGCTTGCCCAACCTGCATTTGCGGCCAATGATTTGCCGTTTTCAATCTCAGTTGATGGCCAACAAGTTGATGGCAGCGGGAAAATTATTGATAAAAACAAAGTGGCTGATGCGGCTTTGAATGGCGTTGATATTCAGGTGAAGTTTGATGGCCTTGGTGTGAAACCCATCTTGAATGTTTCAACCTTCCCCATACAGGTGAATTTTCAATCGGGCGAAACCATTCGCTTCTTGGCCAGCTTTAATTATGCGGCGTGGATTAGCCGTGGCGAAATTATTATCTATGATCGCACCGGACGTGATCAATCGCGCAAAGTTGCGGTTGTGCCCATTGATGCGTCAGGCGCTGCTGAGTGGCAGATGCCTGCTGATGCACCAAGCGACATGGATTATGTTTTGCGGGTTTATGACGCCCAAGGCCGCTTTGATGAAACCCGCGCCTTGCCCATTAAACATGGCGCTGCAAAACTTGTGAATGGCCGCAACCCAGATGCAGCCGTCGCACCCGGTTATGGCGAAGACCGCACTGAAACACGCAACATCAGTGTGTTTGGCGGGGCCATCACAGTTTATGGCAAGAATGTTCCTGAAGGCCATGATGTGCGCGTGATGGGCGAGCCTGTACCGGTTGATAATAAAAACAGCTTTGTCATTCAGCGTGTGTTGCCGCCTGGCGCACATTCGGTTGATGTTTCAGTTTTGCAAAATGGCAAGGGCTTGAATTTCACCCGTGAAATTGACGTGCCCGAAAATGAATGGTTTGGCGTTGCCTTGGCCGACTTAACCATTGGACACAATTTTGGCAGCGGCATTGTTGAACACACCGGCGTTGACGAATTTCCGGGAACCTGGACACGGGGCCGCGCCGCATTCTATTTAAAAGGCAAAATCAAGGGCCAATATATTTTAACTGCCTCTGCCGATACGGGCGAAGGCACGTTGCAAGATATGTTTACAGGCCTTGATGGCAAAGACCCGCGTTCATTCCTGAAGCGGATTAATCCCAACGATTATTATCCGGTCTATGGCGATGATTCCACATCCTATGAAGATGCGCCCACACGTGGCAAATTTTATGTGCGCTTTGAAAAAGGCCCAAGCGCTGTGATGTGGGGCAATTTCAAATCCAACATTACGGGCACGCATTTTATGGAATCATCGCGCGCACTTTATGGTGCAAGCGGGGTTTATCGTTCTGATGCCGTGACCAAAGATGGTAATGCCAAGCTGGGTGCTGATGTTTATGCAGCCCAACCGGGCACGGCACCTGCCACAGATATATTCCGTGGCACGGGTGGTTCAGCCTATTTTATGAAGCACCAAGATATTACGGCTGGATCAGAAATCATCAGCATTGAAGTGCGCAATGCGGTGACAGGCTGGGTGGTTGATCGGCGTCAATTGACAACGGTGACGGATTATCGCTTCGACCAGATTAACGGTGTTTTGATTTTAAACCAGCCTTTGGCGTCAACCACCTCTTCTGGCTATGAACAATATGTTGTGGCCCATTATGAATATCAGCCCGTTGCCAGTGATACGGGCGGCTATGTGTTTGGCGGCCGTGCGCAAGCCTGGGCTGGCGAGCATGTGCGCGTTGGCGTGACAGGCCTTCGTGAAAAGCAGCAAACGGCTGATCAAACCGTGGTGGGTGCTGATGTTCGTGTGCAAAGTTCCAAAAACACTTATGTGGAAGGCGAAGTTTCACATTCTGAAGGCCCGGGCTTTGGCACATCCTATTCGATTGATGGCGGCTTAAGCTTGCAAAACAATGGTGCTTCGGGTGCCATTGGCAAACCCGCCAATGCGTGGCGGGTTGAAACGGGTGCCTCACTTGAAGAGCTTACCCACGGCAATGCCACGGGCCACGTGGGTGCAGCTTATGAACACTATGAAGCTGGCTATTCATCACCAACAGTTCAAGCTGGAAGCGACACCACAAAATGGGGCGTTGATGCCGATGTGAAAGTTGCAATGGGCTTTGCATTGCGCGGTACTTACAGTGAAAGTGATGTTGCTGCCTCTGGCGTTTCACGCCAAGGTGATGTTCGCGCCAGTGTTGCCACATCTGAACATGTGACCGTTGAACCCTATGCCCGCTATACCGAGCAGACGGGCACTGCCGTTGCTACAACGCAAAACGGTGTGCGCGCCGATGTTGGCACGAAAATGATTTATCGGTGGAGCGAAGATGCACAAGCCTATGTGTTTGTGCAAGGCACTGTGGCCCAGACCGGAACCATGTTGCGCGATGATCGGGCTGGTGTTGGGGTTAAGAAAAAGATTACAGACCACATCACAACCTTGGCCGAAGTTTCAGAAGGCACACAGGGCATTGATGTAACAGGGGCCATCGATTATGCGCCAACGGCTGATGATCATTATACGCTTGGATATCGCCGTGATGCATTCCGCAGCACAGCGACAAGCACTCCCTATACTTTAACGGGCAACGATTTTGGCACATTCACCTTGGGCACGCGCCACCGCTTTAATGAACAGTGGATGGCCTATTCAGAAAACAACTTCGATTTCTTTGGTGAGCGTAAATCTCTGACCAACACCTATGGCGTGGAATATACGCCTTCGGCTGAATGGAAAATTGATGGTGGCGTTGAAATTGGGCGGGTGATTGATAATACCCTGAATAGCCTGAACATTAAAAACCCTGATCTTTATCGTGAGGCTGGTTCACTTTCAGCTATCTATCACAACAAGGATGGGCTTGACGGCAAGTTGAAACTTGAAGTTCGCCATGATGCCACCGATGATGGCACAAGCGAAGTGATGGCCTATTTGCTGCAAGTGGGGCTTGGCG
>JANXRO010000325.1 GCA_025356765.1 Hyphomicrobiales bacterium
ACTCGAAAGCGGCCAAAGACGCATTGATGTGATTGAGTTTTTAGAACTTGCCGTTCAGTTGCAATTCGACCCAATTAAAGCGCTGAGCGCGATAGTCAAATTACGACGATAATCTAATTGCATTGAGAAATTGAACGCCAATGCTTTGGATTGATGCAGTGTTCTGGTCTTTTAATCGGGCTTCCGATTCCCCGAAGCAGATCCTTACAGACACATCTGAACCAGATTCAAATCAAGAAGTTGGGATTTTGTCGATTACTGTGGATATCTCGCAATTTCTTTTCCAATTGTTACCCAGGTGTTACCCAGCGCGATTTTTCGGGCCGTCTGGTACAAAAAGAAAACCCGCTATCTCATTGAGATAACGGGCTTTTATTTGGTTGCGGGAGCCAGATTTGAACTGACGACCTTCAGGTTATGAGCCTGACGAGCTACCGGGCTGCTCCATCCCGCGAAACTTGTTGTTGTCGCTTGGGCGGCTTCTAACACAGTTCGAGTGAATGTGAAGGCCTGAAATAAATCTTTTTTATTTTCGTCATATTTTCGCAATCTGTGCCTTTTTGGCACGGATTGAACCGCTTTCGAACGCCATCGTAAGTGTCTGTTAATGCAAATTTTTTAGGCAGAAAGGGTTTCGAAACCACTTTGCGTTATTTTCATATTCACGACACGCGTTGGCAACACAGCCAGTGTCACAGGTTTTCCCGGATCAGGTACTGCGTACCGGGACTCCAGTTTGTGCCTAGGGCTCCCCAGTTGGGAGCCCTTTGTTTTTGGAATTATACCTTCACAGGCTTTCCGGTTTGCCATGAGAGAGTTGCAGCATCTGCCAGAATGCCAGCCTGCAACCCATCAAAGCCTGATGGTTTGGGATTGCGGTCGCCCGTCTCAACGGCGTTGATGAAGGTGTTAAGTTCGTTGGTATAGGCTTGGAAATAGCGCTCCAAGAAGAAGTTTTGAACCGGGTCACCTTGCGTGCCATTGCCATTGTGCACTTGCACGGTGGTGTTGTGCACGTTGGCGGCAGTCAGCATGCCCTTTGAGCCATGCACTTCCATGCGCTGATCATAACCGTAAGTAGCGCGGCGTGAGTTGGTGATGACAGCAATGCGGCCTGATGCCGTTTGCATTTGCACAGCAGCAGTATCCACGTCCCCTGCTTCACCAATGCCCTTATCGACGAGAGATGAACCCAAGGCTTGAACGACAGTAAACTCTTCGCCCATGAGAAAGCGGGCCATGTCAAAATCATGGATCATCATATCGCGGAACAGGCCACCTGAACCTTTTACATAAGATGGCGGAGGTGGATTAGGATCGCGAGATATAACCGTGACAATTTCAATTTCGCCAACAATGCCTGCCCGAAGGCGGCGTTCAAGCTCAGCAAAATTTGGGTCAAAACGACGGTTAAAGCCAATCATCAAGGTGGATTTATTCTTCTCAACAACTTTCAAAGTTTCATGGATGTCTGCCACATCAAGAGACACCGGCTTTTCACACATAATGGCCTTGCCATTGGTGGAAGCAGCTTGAATTTGCTCTGCATGAAAGCCAGTTGGAGAACCAATGAGAACGGCATCAACATCCTTGGCCTTAACAATCTCATCAACAGTTGCAACCTTTGCACCATAGTGTTTGGCCAAGGCTTCCGCCGCAGCGGGTACAGCATCGGCAATATAAGCAAGCTGGGCTTTTGGGTTTGCTGCAATAGTGGCTGCATGCACTTTGCCAATGCGCCCAGCACCAATAACGCCAAATCTAATCATGTTTTCGTTCTCCGTTATTTTTTAGTAGTGATTGGAAGAAAATTCCACCTCACATGTTTGACCGCTTTATAAACATGATCGTCATGCTTTTAAAAGCAATTTGAGCGGCTGTGAAACGTCTGCCAAAACCTGTGGAGAAGGCTTGGCATTTTTAGCAATCAGCATTTCGGCAACTTTTATGTCTCGACCAATCGAATTGCCAATACCAATGCCCGAAGCACCTTTGATCATGCCATCAACACCCAAGTGAAACAACACCAATGCGCCCTCGGCAGGAATACGCATCACTGTTTGGGAGCCAAGATCCGCCTGCCCCGCAATTTGCATCGATAGATCATATTGATCAGACCAGAACCAAGGCACGCAGTTATGCTTTTTGTTCAGGCCCAGCATATTGGCCACGGCAGTAGCCGCCTGCTCTTGTGCCGAACGCCACGCTTCCAAACGGATGCGGCGATCCCCCAACATGAAGGAGGCACAATCACCAGCAGCAAAAATATCAGCATCAGAAGTTTGCATATGATCATTGCATGCAATTCCATTTTCAATGGCCAACCCCGCCTCTGCGGCAAGCTTTGTTTCTGGTGCTGCGCCGACACCGGCGATAATTGTATCAGCCACAACTTCGCGGCCATAAGCAAGATGAACACTATGCGCTGTCAGATGCGAAAGACCTGTGCCGATGATCATGTTAACGCCCGCTGAAACGTGAGCATCATAAACAATTTTGGAAATTGGTTCGGGCACGCCACGCATAAGGATGCGAGGTTGGGCTTCAATCACAGTAACATGACAACCCAGTTTTGAAGCCGAAGAAGCCAGCTCCAAGCCAATGAACCCACCCCCAATGACGACAATCTTTTTTCCAGCTTGGAATTTTTCACGAAGCAAAACCGTGTCGCTGTGGTCACGCAATGTCAAAGCATGTTCGCCACCGAGGCAATTCAGTTTTCGCGGCTTGGCACCCGTGGCAATAAGCAGCTTATGATAGAATATTTTGCTGCCGTCATGCAGGGCAACCGATTTCTCTGCACGGTCTATCGACGTAACGGTTTTGCCTAAATGCACATCCACGTTCAAAGATTTAACAATATCATCATCAAGCAAACCAATTGGGGCAAAGGCTGCTTCATCGACGATTGATGCCTTGGACAAGGGCGGCCTATCATAGGGCAGCAGGTTTTCTTCGCTTATCAACGTAATGCTGCCAGCAAAATCATTGGCGCGCAAATTTATGCAAGCCCGCGCCGCCGCCAAACCGCCTCCCACAATTACCATTCCGGGCTCACTCATTTTCTTAACAAACATAAGCACCCCGCGCGCACAGCAAATCAAATCTTAGTCGGTGAATTTCCCGCTTGACGTAACACAGCGCAAATAATTTCGCGATAGGCATCACGTTAAAATAAGTGCTGCCAATTGAGCATAAATATTCTGTAATGGCATAGAGTTTGCTTTCAGTTCGGTGTTCGTTTACGCCTGATCAGCGATGCAGGAGCGTGGTGTTATGGATATATCGCATTTGGGTGTTGAAAGTTCTGCAATACTTGCGGCGTTTCTTGCATCCGTTGTTGAAGTTGTTGAAGCCTTCACCATTGTTTTGGCAGTTGGCACCTTACGCGGGTGGCGCTCCGCTTGGATTGGCACTTTTGCTGCACTGGCAATTCTTGGGTTGCTGATCATCATTCTTGGCCCGCTTCTTGGGCAAGTTCCCATTCACTATTTGCAACTTTTCATTGGCATTCTGCTCTTGATGTTCGGCATGGGTTGGCTGCGCAAAGCCATCCTACGTTCAGCAGGTGTTATCGCGCTGCATGATGAAAACCTTATCTTTGCAACGGAAAAAGCAGAGCTGACGCGTGAAGAAAAGTCTTCGCGTTCCACACAAGATTGGATTGCCGGCCTTGCCGCTTTCAAAGCAGTGTTGCTTGAAGGATTAGAAGTTGTGTTTATCGTCATTGCCGTGGGGGCTGGCCATGGCATGTTATGGCCAGCGGCAATGGGCGCTTTGGCTGCGTGTATTCTGGTGTTGATCGTGGGTGTTATCGTCCACAAGCCACTTTCCCGTGTTCCTGAAAACACATTGAAATTTTGTGTGGGTGTCATGCTTTCTGCCTTTGGTGTATTTTGGACAGGCGAAGGTCTTGGCATCGCTTGGCCTGGCCAAGATTTGATATTGCTGCTGTTCGCAGCAATTTTCCTTAGTTCTGGGTGGGGTGCGGCCCAACTGCTTCGCAGCTTCAGCACCAACCCGTCTGCAACAGCGAAATAAGGGTCAGCGATGAAAATTATCAATGAAGTTTTGGCCGAATTGTTCAGTATGTTTTGGGCTGATGCACGCATGACCACAGAAGTTCTGGCACTGGTGGCTCTTGTTGCCGTGTTGATTAACTTCACATCTATCAACTCGCTTTGGCTAGGTGGTCTTTTGTTATTGGGTAGCTTGGCGATTGTGCTTGAAGCCGCTTACCGCGAAACACGCAAACGCGCGCGCAACTAAACTGAACGACTTTGGTGCAACATTGGGAAGGCACCAGAATATTCGGGAGATTTTGAAATTCCGGTCATCTGCGATTGATATACGTCTTTGCAATGGATACCTAGCATAACGAATATAGGCCACAGCAAATAGGCTTCAATTTCAATATTTTCTCCGAAAGTCAGAATGACAAGGTTCAAAAGCAATGCTATGGGCAAGCGACCTCTAGGGCTGAGCACGGCATCTTTTGTTGCCAACAAACAATGCCACAAAAACGGAATAAGAAACGTAACAAAACCCAAGGCACCTTTGACATACAGCAGAGCGTACCACGTGTGATGGCTGCCAATTGGCATAAATTCAACCAAGTGGGGCCCACGCTCAACGGTTCCATGGCCCCACCAATAGGCTTCGGTTTGCCATCGATAGAATGCGATACTCTGCAACGTCTCGCGCACGCGCGAACTGGCCGCGCGCGCACCGTTAAAACTATCAACGTTCGAAGCGATCAAGTCTTTCAGCGTTGGCACAAAAATTCCCGCCAATAAAACAATTCCAGCAAGGATAAAAAGCCACAGAGGATCTTTCAATCTAATCAGTATTCGCGGAAAAATAAAACACGCGACCAAACTTATCATGCTCATGCGTGATTGCGAAAAAACAATCATTGAAATTCCACCCAACGTGCCGGCATATTTCCAAAATGGGCGTTTATCCTCAAACGCAAACAGCGCCAGCGTTACACCCAACAGGCCTGCAAAGGGTGCCCAAGGTGCATAGAATTGCCATCGCGGCGTCATCGTCGCGGGATCAATTGTGTAGAGATAAACCGTAAAATATTCCGGCCCAGGCCCACCAATAATCTCCAGTGGCGAAGTGTATAATTTTTGCGGCAAACCAAGCGTTGGTGCAATCAACAACAACGGCAAAACAATCAGCGTCACCACACCTTGTATTGCCTGGGCTCGTACCAGTGACTTAGAATTGATTTTTAAAACGGCACCAGCCAAAATAAAAATGGTGATCAGAGCCCATCCCTTGGCCCAGCCAAAACTCGATTTTATTGTCTGCGCAGAACCTAGTTCCCAATTGGCATGCCCCACCCAAATGATAACAAGCAAACATATGCATGAAACAATCCAACACTAAACAATCGGCGGAAGCCTTAAAAACAAAGACAATTCAGGCTGCTCCGATGGATTCAAATAGGTTGAAACCACCACAACACAAAAAAGCATCCACGCCAATAATGGGCCAACAACATAAAGTGCACCGAGCATGTAGAATG
>JANXRO010000343.1 GCA_025356765.1 Hyphomicrobiales bacterium
GTGGCTTGTGGCAAGACATTCGGCAGCGCCAAAACCAGCGACAACAATACCGCCACCAAAACCGAGGCAATCTTTAAACGCGAATAATGAAACATTAGCTCTTGGCCTTTTGCGGCTCACCTTTGGCGCGCACATCAGCCAAGCCTTGGCGCAAAACACGAACCTGCACCTTGTCGCCAATTTCAACCAGCAGTTCGTTGTCATCCACCACACGAACCACTTTGCCAATAAGTCCGCCGTGTGTCGTCACAGTGTCTCCACGCGTCACTTGTGACAGCATTTTTTGATGGTCTTTGGCCTTTTGCTGTTGTGGCCGGATCATAAAGAAATACATCACGCCAGCAATGGCAACCATGGGCACCATAAAACCGAACAGATCAACGGGGCCACCGCCACCGGTTGCGGCTTGGGCAAAAGCTTGGCTGATAAACATTAACTCTCCTAAACCAGCCATTTTTTGGCTGAAACAAAACTTGCGCGGAATATAGCGATGGATTAGGCCTTTGCAACCCTTAATCCCCTTCCTTAATCCCCATGGAATTTCTTCGATGAAACGCCCAAGTGAACTTGCCCAATTGACGTTGATTGCTGAAAGTCTGGCGCGCATTGCGCCCGCCCCCGCGGTTTTGCCAGACTTGAAAAAAGCTGAAGCCTTTGTTTGGAATGGCCCGCTGGTGGGCTTGAGCCCCATTGCCAAGGTGAACCGTGTTGAGATTGAACTTCTAAAAGGTGTTGACCAATCTCGTGACATATTGCTGGAAAACACGCTCCGTTTTGCCAAAGGCTTGCCGGCTAATAATGCCTTGCTGTGGGGTGCACGCGGCATGGGCAAATCGTCACTGGTGAAAGCCGCACATCGCAAAATTTCGCATGATTTCAAAACCCTCAAAATCGTTGAAATTCACCGCGAAGATATCAGCACCCTGCCGGTTCTGATGAGCCTGTTACGCGGCGCGCCAAAATATCGCTTTATAATTTTTTGTGATGATTTGTCGTTTGACGCACAAGACACCAGCTATAAATCTTTGAAAGCCGCTTTGGATGGCGGCCTTGAAGGGCGGCCTGAAAATGTGATTTTTTATGCCACATCAAACCGCCGCCACTTGCTGCCGCGCGACATGATTGAAAACGAACAATCAACCGCCATCAGTCCATCAGAAGCTGTGCAAGAGAAAGTGTCTTTGTCTGATCGTTTTGGGCTGTGGCTTGGCTTTCACAATTGCAGCCAAGACGATTTTTTCGCCATGGTTCACGGCTATGCCAAATATTTTGGCTTGAAAATGAATGCGCAAGATATTGAAGCCGCAGCCGTTGAATGGTCTGTCACACGCGGTGCCAGGTCTGGCCGGGTTGCTTGGCAGTTTATACAAGACTTAGCTGGTAAGTTAGAACAAACTTTGAAGGATTAGGCGCAACAGCAAGACTCAGTTTAGAAATGCGCCAACGCAATTTCAAAGACAGTTTTAAATGTTCCGCACACTGATTATTTTTCTTTTTCTGGCCACACGCGCTTGGGCTGATGCGCCCGAAGGGCCTTTCCATCCACTGGACGCGCTGACCCCCAAAGAAATTGCGCTGACTGTTAAACTACTCAAACAAGCGGGCGATGCCAATGACGAAACGGTTTATCCCGCCATCACGCTGGTCCCAGCATCAAAAGATTCAATCCGATCATGGAAACAAGGCGATGGCTTCACCAGATCAGCCTTCGTGGTTTTACGGCGCAACTTGGTGACATATGAAGCTGTGGTTGATCTTACCAACCAGAAAGTAATTTCGAACACTGCAAAGCCTGGCGAACAGCCCATGATATTAGACATGGAATGGGCCAAGGCGCGGGACGCTTTTGAAGCAGATCCACGTTTTAAAGCGGCCATCGCCAAACGTGGTTTAACCAATGTGATTTGTACACCCAATTCCGCCGGAACATTTCCAGGCGATGGTTTTGAAGGCAAACGCATTCTCAAAGTTCCTTGCTTTTCGAAAGACGATAAGGCAGCCCCCGGCATGGCAAGGCCCGTGGAAGGCCTAATGGGCATTATTGATTCAGACACTGGTGCCGTTCTTGATGTGATTGACAATGGTGAAGTGCCCTTGCCAAAAATGGCCGCAGGATATGGCGACCAGCTGCCACAACCAGGCCCAGCCACCAAACCCATCGCAATGGTGGCGCCCAATGGCCCGAATATTGAACTTTCAGGCAACCTCAATATCAAATGGGCCAATTGGTCGATGCATGCGCGCGCCGATAAACGGGCGGGACTGA
>JANXRO010000371.1 GCA_025356765.1 Hyphomicrobiales bacterium
ACGACAAACACCAAATTGAAGCCGTGGGTGAAAAACTCCGCGCTATGATGCCTTGGATTGGCAAGAACAAGTTGGTTGATAAAGCCCGCAACTAATTCAGTTCTGCTATCTCAGAAATGTACAAAAGGCCGCAAGCGTTGCGGCCTTTTTACTGTTGTGGCGCTGCCACAACCTGCATTGACGAATCGTTAACCCTTATGCAACTTACGCGCTAAGTACGGGGTCAATATATGAAATCATATTTACGCGTGGGCTTTTCATTGCTCACCTTGTTCAGCTTTTCTGCTGCCCAGGCTGCTGAAATTGTTGCTGAGTTGCATCTGATCAAGGGCAAGGTTATGGTAAATTCAGGCCACGGTTTTGTCTCTGCAGGTGCAGTGGGGCCGGGAGATAAGATTTTAATTGGCGACAAAAGCCGCGCTCTGCTTACCTATGCCAACGGATGTGACGTGCCATTAACTGGCAAGCAAATATATATTGTTCCGGCTGAACCACCCTGTGCACCCGCAGAAAAAATTGCTGAAGTTCAACCAACTTTGCCAGACCCACCACCAATGATTGCCCCGGCACCTGCCGTTGTTGATAGTGGCATGGGCAGCACGATCGGGGTTATTGGGGCCGTGGGTGCTGTTGGTATTTTGGCAGGTGGCGCATTGTTACTGATCAGAAAACCCGCCAGCGGCTAAGTTTAGGCATCCACAATGATCTCATTTATTTGATTCAACACCACGTCTCCATGGTCGGGTGAAACCCGCCCACCCAGAAAACAACCAGCAAATGTGATGAAAAACTGGATCGGCGGGTCAAGCCCGCCGATGGAGAACATTGCATGCGGCTTCAATCAATATTTCCGCAAAAGCCCAACCAAGCGGCCTTGCACTTTCACCCTGTCAGTGCCGAAAATGCGAGTTTCATAGGCTGGGTTGGCGGCTTCAAGGGCCACTGAAACACCCTTGCGGCGCAAACGCTTCAAGGTTGCTTCTTCATCATCCACCAAGGCCACAATAATATCGCCATTGTTGGCTGTGTCGCCCCTGCGAATAACCACAGTGTCGCCTTCAAAAATGCCAGCCTCAATCATCGAGTCGCCCTTCACCTCAAGGGCAAAATGCTCTCCACCACCCAACATTTCGGGTGGAACCATAATATTGGCCGTGTGGTCTTGAATGGCTGAGATGGGAACACCCGCCGCAATGCGCCCCATCATCGGTATGGATGTGGCGCGTGAACCGCCATCATTATTGGCAGAAGGCCCGGGCTTGGCGCGGCCAAGCGAACCTTCAATAACATTGGGTGTGAAACCTTTTTTGACCAAGCTTGGCGTGTGAGACTCAGGCAGTTTCAAAACTTCCAAAGCCCGCGCCCGGTTCGGCATGCGCTTTAAAAAGCCGCGTTCTTCAAGGGCCACGATCAAGCGATGCACGCCAGATTTGGACTGAAGGTTTAAAGCACCTTTCATTTCTTCAAATGATGGCGGCACACCTTCTTCCTTCAAGCGTTCATTGATGAACAACAGAAGTTCAAGTTGTTTACGTGTGAGCATGGATTACCTCGTGAATCAGAACAATTGCGCAACAGACATAACTGTTCCTTAAAAGTTCCGCAAGTGTTTTCCTTATGAGCCGCAATCCAGCAACAGAATATCAACCACATCACCAGCTTTGGCCGCTGGCGCAAACGGCTTGCGGATGATCAGACATTGGGCATTGCGCATGATCCGCTGCATCGAGGAATCTTGTTTTGCTACTGCCGCAACATGCCGTGAACCATCTGGTGCAATGTGCAATGTGGAGCGCAAATAATCTTGCCGTCGGTCGTTGGTCGGCAAATCAGTTGTCAAAATTGCTGTGTGCGCAGGCGCCTCAACATTCACGTTCAACATGGCCGCAATGAGAGGCTTGAGAAACAACTGGGCGCAAACCAAAGCCGCAACCGGGTTGCCGGGCAGGCCCAACACACGCAATTTGCCCTTGGTGCCAAACATGAAAGGCTTGCCAGGCCGCATGGCAATTTTCCAAAAATCGATTTTAACGCCAGCCTTGCCCAAAGCCTCTTGCACAAAATCATGGTCGCCCACCGATGCACCGCCCGTGGTGATCAAAATATCCGCCGCACTGGCTTTTTTGATGGCTGCCGTAATGGCTTTCAAATTGTCGGCGATAATTCCAAGGTTGATAACTTGCGCCCCTAATGTTTGCGCGAATGCCAACAACGCATGATTGTTGGAAGAAGTAATTTGATCAGCCCGCGCTTTAGTGCCTGGCAGAACCAATTCATCACCCGTTGTTAAAACCGCAACCACAGGTTTTCTCCGTACACGGATGAATGCAGTATTGCCCGAAGCCGCAAGGCCAATATCGCGCGCATTAAGCTTGGTGTTGGCGGGCACCAAAACGGCACCCTTGGAAAAATCTAAACCGCGCGGCCTAATGTTGCGTCCCAACGCGGGATATTCGCTTATATCAATTGTGTCGCCACGTGCAGAAACATTTTCCTGAATTACAACAGTGTCTGCCCCCTTGGGCACAGGTGCACCGGTGAAAATGCGAACGGCCTGGCCCGCATTTAATGTGCCCTTGAAGGCATGGCCCGCCGCTGCAACACCAATCACCTTTAAAGTCGCAAGCTGGCCTTCATGCCGAATGGCATAACCATCCATGGCAGATGCATCAAACGGCGGTTGATCGCGCTTGGCCAAAACGGGTTGTGAAGCAACCCGGCCCAAAGCCTTTTCCAGCACGACAGTTTCTTGAGACAACACAACAGCGGTTTTTAAGATGCGGTCTAATGCGTCTTCAACGGGCAACAAGGCCATTTATCCAGCCTTGAATGTGCCAGATTTGCCGCCTGATTTTTCAATCAGCTTTAAATCTGAAATAACAATGCCACGATCTACCGCCTTCACCATGTCATAGAGCGTAAGGCACGCAATGGAACAGGCTGTCATCGCCTCCATCTCAACGCCAGTTTTACCTTCCACTTTCACCATGGCTTTCACGTCGATATGGGTTTGGCCAAATACAAAGTCGATTGTCACCTTGCTGATCATCAGCGGGTGGCAAAGCGGAATAAGATCAGAGGTTTTTTTAGCGGCTTGAATGCCAGCAATCCGCGCCGTGGCCAACACATCGCCCTTGGCGGCGCTGCCAGCTTGAATAAGTTCACGTGTGCTGGCCAACATGTGAACGCGCGCGCGCGCCACGGCAACCCGTGTGGTGCTGGCTTTATCTGACACATCGACCATATGCGCTTGGCCCTTGTCGTCAATGTGGGAAAGTTTGCTCATGCAGCAGCCAAAATTGCTTTCGTTGCGGCTTCCACATCATGCTGGCGCATCAGGCTTTCGCCAATCAAAAATGTGGTAGCGCCACATCGTGCCAGCCGCGCCAAATCTTGTGGAGTGAACAAGCCACTTTCGGCCACCAACATGCGATCTTTGGGCACAAGTGGTGCCAAAATTTCAGTGGTTTCCAATTTGGTTTCAAAGGTGTGCAAGTTGCGATTGTTAATGCCGATCAAGGGGGAACTCAATTTCAACGCGCGGCGCAATTCATTCTCGTCATGCACCTCGATCAAAACATCCATTTGAAGTGCCATGGCAGCCTGTTCAAGCT
>JANXRO010000394.1 GCA_025356765.1 Hyphomicrobiales bacterium
TGAAACGGCTAAATTTATTTTAGCGGAACATTCCACGAGTTTGCGCATTGTGATCCATAGAGTCCTGACGCGTAAGTGTTATAGTAGCCGATATTCGTTTTATAAAAACAAGGGTGACGCATGAAGGAAAAACGGCGAACGAAGACGGCCAAGCCGGGAGAACAAGTTAAAGTGACACCAAATTCTGTAAGTCCTTTTAAAGGAAATGCGTCAGTGCCTATGCAGGATTTGTTGGGAGAAAAACTGCGTGCCTATTATGATCAAGTAGCGCTGGAACCGGTTCCAGATCGGTTTGAGCAACTTCTCAAGGAACTTGAAGCCCGCAGCAGCGAAAAAAGTCCGGTTGACGGAAAGTAAAACCATGGCGCTTTCAAACCAATTTCGTAACGATCTCATTGCTTCCATTCCAGGACTTCGTGCGTTTGGCATCTCGCTGACGGCACGTGCAGATCGCGCAGACGACTTGGTACAGGAAACTTTGATGAAGGCATGGAAGCACCACGATAGCTTTCAACCGGGAACAAACATCAAGGCTTGGCTTTACACAATTTTGCGCAATGAGTTTTACACCCAACTTCGTAAACGCAGCCGTGAAGTTGAAGATGCCGATGGCGTTTATTCTGCTCGTGTCGCTGTCCAAGCCGAACAACACGGCCACCTTGATATGGCAGACTTAAAAATTGCATTGCAGCAATTGCCGGACGACCAGCGTGAAGCCATTATTTTGGTTGGGGCGTCGGGATTTTCGTACGAGGAAGCGGCAGAGATATGCAACGTAGCAATGGGCACAATCAAAAGTCGCGTCAACCGAGCACGCAAAAAGCTTGGCGAACTTCTAGAGATAAAAAGTCCAAGCGATTTTAATTCAAATGCACAAACGCAAAGTGTTTTAAGCCACTCTGCGTTTGGCGACGAATGAACGTTCTTATTTTCAATACCCTTGGAACAAATTTGGATTGGCGCAATTGTTATTGATGTTCGTTTCGTCATGCAATGAAGGAAATCTAGGCCATGCTAAGCACCATTTTAATAATCCTATTGATCCTTGCACTGCTCGGTGCCCTACCCAGTTGGGACCATAGTCGATCTTGGGGATATGGTCCGTCGGGAGGGCTCGGGCTAGTCTTAATCATTATCGTTATCCTATTGGCCTTGGGCCGTATCTGAGGTCATTTTGGAAACCGCTGAGCGAACACAAAACTATGCCAAGCAAGTCCGAAATTTATTGTTGGGGCTGTTTTTATTGGCACTATGCTGGTTTCTCAAAGAAGCCCATGATTTCGTTCTTCCGATTTTACTTGGATTTTTTATTGCTATCACCTTTCGGCCGGGCATCCGCAGTCTGGCGCGTTACCGAGTTCCCGAATGGCTAGCGGCGAGCGGCTTCATGATTACTTTTGTGACCGCAAGTTTGTTCACCGCATACAGCATTGCAAGCCCTATCGCTACCTTCACTCGTGATGCGCCGATCTATGCTGAGAAATTTGCGAGTAAATTGCACGCAATTCAGATGTCGTTGGAATCACTCTCACGTTTTGCAGAAAAAATTGAAGCGACTGCTACGCCGGCGAGTGGTGCGGCAACCCAAGAAGTCGTCGTACGGGCCGGGCCGCCGATTGCCTATATGGGACAATTAACCGGATATTCTATGTACATTGTTGCAACCGTTGTGTTGACCTCGGTGATTGCTGCTTTTCTTATGGCATCAGGAGATTTGTTTTATGCAAAACTGGTCCGAGTATTGCCAACCTTACACGACAAAAAAACCGCTTTGCGCATTGTGTATGATGTGGAACGAGAAGTGTCGAGTTACCTACTCATCATAACCGTGATCAATGCGACATTAGGGCTTGCCGTCACATTGAGTTTTTTTGTGCTTGGCATGCCGTCGCCATTTTTGTGGGGGCTTTTGGCATTCGCACTGAATTTCATTCCCTACGTTGGGGCCATTATTGGGATAAGCCTTGCAGCGTTTATGGCGGTGGTAAGTTTTGATTCTCTGGCCTATGCCGCACTGGCGCCGCTAAGCTATGTTTTGTTTAGCGGCCTTGAAAGCCATTTGATGTCACCTCTATTGTTAGGCCGCCGCTTAGAGTTGAATGCAGTAGCAATGTTGGTGGCCCTTACATTTTGGACATGGCTTTGGGGCATTTCCGGCACACTCGTAGCAGTACCACTACTGGTGACGATCAAAGTATTTTGTGATCATCTTGACAGCCTCTCAGGGATTGGTGAGTTTTTGTCGGCAAAATATCCAGAAGAGCCTTCAACGCAACAACAGCCGGGGTCTGATTCAGCTCTACTGCCCATAAGCAACTGAACGGCGTCGATCAATTCGCTGGTTTTGAACGGCTTGTAAAGCACACGCGCGCTCCGATGTTGATAGCCGCACTTGGCCTATCTATCGTTCATACCAACTAGACTTTGCGCAAGCTCTATGATTTGAGCCTGATTTCTTGGCGACAACGCACACTTAAGATTCTCGAAGAGGCAGAACTTGCAAGGATTGCCCGGTTTGAAGAGGCGATAAAACAACAGCGCCCCTTCATCTAAGCCGGTGTCAGCTTGTGGTTTTGTAAGTAAAGTGTGGCAGTCGAGGAAAACCCGAAAGACACAACAATTGCAACTTTTGGCGTTAACGCTGCTGACGATGGACGCTGGCGAGAGGCAACAACGCGGCCAGCATAATACCAACACCGAGGCCGACTGCACCTGCAACAAGCGGGCGCTCTTCCATCATCGAGTAAACCGAAAGACTGCGTGAGCGCAGATCAAGGTTTCCTCGTATATTCGGCATGGCCTTGCTCGCACGAGCCCCAGCCTTTGCAGCGCTATCATAAACGCTGGAGATCGCGTTTTTGCTTTGCTCGTACAAATGAGTGGTCAGTTCAACTGAAGTTTTATGTTTGCCTTTGCCAGAGCGTGCTCGCCCGTTGCGTTTTTTTGGCACTGCTTTTTTCGAAGCGCCGCCCTTCACGTTTTCACTGCTGTTTTGCGTTGATGTGGTAACCATGTCAGTCTCCTTTTTTGAACTGCACTCGTCAAGCGAGGGTTTCGCTTGGCATGGCGCATGACATTTCTTTGCGCTGGGGTATCTCGACGTTGTCGCGCTAAAAGCAGAATACTTGCAACGACTGCCAACGCTATGAATTGGTTTCGCTCCATCTGTTTTTGAAGCCGCTTCAACACATTGAAGTCAGGATCAACTTTTCCAACCAACTCGTTGATCAGCCACCTAGGTCGCATTTGATCTGATAATGTGTCCACCGATTGTAGAAATTCAGCGTGGGCGCGATCAGCTTTGTCACGCAACACATCGGCCCGTGTCACGACTTTTTCTCCGGGCCTGCTGCAGCGAAGTTCCACCATCGTTTGAGCACGGTTAAAATACCAAACTGCTGAGAAGCCAAATACCAAACTCGCCAAGCCGTGAATGCGGCGGTGATCGTGAGCAGCAAAGATAGCAATCCAGCAGCTGTCGTCAAACCGCCGACGTAAGGCTCGAGAACCGCCACGATAAATATGCTAGCCAAGATAACGGCTGCGAATATACATCCCATTAGAAATGCACCAAGCAGCAGCATCTGAACCAAGCGTTTTCCGTCGGATGCTACCTCGGCTTGAGCCAAGGCAGCTTCCGCCGCGATCCAAGATCGACCATCACGCGACAACCGATGCAGGGATTCCAGCATGGGCTCACTTTTCAGCTTGTCACGAGGCATTCGCTCTTTCATGTGGAGTGTCTTTGCCATTGGCGCGTGTCTTTGGATTTGCCGACCCACGCTTTTTGGCCGCAGTTGCCTTGACTGGGCCACGAGCAGAAGAACGCTGCTTGGGTTTTTGACTGACGCTTTGATCGGATCGTGCACTGTGTGTCACCAATCGTGTAACACCGAACCCAACGGCAACGGCAAACATAGCTGTGGCAACTGGGTAACGCTTTGCAACTTGCGTTGCATCTGCGACCATTTCTTCAATGCTGCTCTCAGTGACATAGTCCGACAAATTTTCAATTTGTTCTGCGGCGCCCGTGACATAGGTTTTTATATTGGGAATGTCGCTGAGATTATCAGCGAATGTGCGCGCTGCATCAGCGAGACCGCTGATCTTTTCTGCCCCTGCGACTTGGCGGCTGCGTAATATGCTGCCTGCAATGCCAAGCACGTCACCATAAAGAGCCTGTGATGTGCGTGCACTTCCTTTGCGCTGTCCGGCTTTGGCGGTGCTGGATGTGTTTTGACGTCGTGCTGTTTTGCGTTGCATGGTATTATCCTTTGCGAAAGAGAATTGTTCTGGCGGTAAAACGCTCCATCTGCCGAAAGGTTCCCAAGTGTTTTCTGCGAAGGTGGAAAAGACCAGGCACGATTCTCAGTTCCGCCTTATCATCACGCAGTGTCGTTGAAATATATTTTGACGTGAACTTTAAACTCTGGAACTTTCTTTTTGAAACAACGTTTTGAGTAATGGGCGAATTTTAATAAGCCGTATTCTGTAAAAAAATATTGAGTTTGGGGGTGGAATGTCGGGAGTTTATGTGAACGAACAAGATGTAGTTGAACGAGATGAAAGGTTGCGTCTCGCGTTAAGTGCGGCTGGTCTTGGCACTTGGGATATGGATATCGTCAACAATTTGCGGCACTGGTCCGATGAAACCATGGCGATGCACGGCTTCAAACGCGAAGGCGGTTCACACGAACCTGTTTTATTGACCGATGAGCTCATGTTACCCGAAGACCGCGCGAGATTGCTGCTGTTGCACGATGAACTTCGTGCCGGCCGTGACGATTATGCTTTTGATTATCGTACGCGTTGGCCCGATGGGCAACTGCGATGGATTCATGCGCGTGGAAGAGTGGTGGGACGCAATCTAAAAGGTCCAACCCGCATTGTTGGCGTAAGTCTTGATATAACCCTACAGAAGCAGATGGATCATGAAAAGCATTACAATGAACTACAATTTCGCATGCTGGCAGACGCACTTCCGCAACTGGTTTGGATTGCCAATGCCGAGGGGCATGTAACCTACTACAACGCCCGCAGACTTTCTTATTTCAATGACGGCAATACCGACCCTTTGCAGCCCCGGTGGCAACCCTTGATTCACCCTGAAGACTTGCCGCAGACCGCGCGAACATGGATTACCGCGATGCAAGATGGTCGCGAATATGAAATGGAACACAGGCTGCATATGGCTGATGGCAGCTATCGATGGCATCTATCCAGGGCCACGGCTGTTTCTGCACAGAATGGGAAAGTCGCCGCCTGGTTTGGTACTGCGACAGACATTGAGCGGTTAAAACAAGCAGAGTCGAACATTCAAACCGGCGTTGAGCGCCTGCACGTTGCAACTGAAGCTGCTGCAATGTTTGCATGGGATATTAACTTTAAAACAGGAAAAATGGGTTGGGCCGACAATGCCGCAGATGTAATCGGCTGCCCCTTGGAAGAACTCGGACAAACGGTTGCTGACGCGAATTTTTTTGTGTGGGGCGAAGACCGCGAACGCGTTAAAGCTGAGTTTAACCAGATTTGGCAAAGTGGTGCAGACCGTTTTGAATTAGAATTTCGCGGAACACCACGCGACGGAAAGCAAGTCTATTGGCGATCTACTGGAAAAATTTTCCGCGGCGCAAATGGCACGCCTGAACGTGCGGTAGGTGTAACTCAAGATATAACGCGCCACATCGAGGCGGCGGCGCAAGTTAAACTGCTGGATGAACGTTTATCAGTCGCCGAAGAAGGTGCAGGTGCCCTCGTCTATGACTATGACGCGATTCAAAACACAATATGGCGTAGCAAAAGTCTGACGCGCATTCTTGGCTGGAGAATGGATGAGGTGCAGGCAGGTTTGCAGGCATGGCGAAATATGATGCATCCAGATGATGCAGCAAGGCTGGAAGCAACAGATTTTGAAACGTTGCTTGACGGCGATGATCACTATACCTTGGAATATCGCATCCGCCACAAGGACGGACGCTACCTCTATATGCTGGATGTAGGTCGGGTTTATCGAGATGGAAGCGGCAAGATCCTGCGCCACGCTGGCACAACGATTGACATCTCAGCACGTAAATTATCTGAACGCGCTCAACACCGATTGGCCAGCTTGATTGAACTGTCGTTTGAACCCATTTTGGTGTGGCATCCAGAGCACGGCATTCTTGATTGGAATCGTGGCGCTGAATTATTATACGGCTTCAACTCTAGCGAAGCCAAAGGCCATAAGCCGCAAGACCTGCTCAAAACTGAGTTGCCATTGGGTATTTCTGACCTTATTGAGCAACTCCGTAAGACGCCCATTTGGACGGGTGAGGTTCACAATAAAGCCCGTGACGGCCAATTGATTGTGGTGGAAAGTCGCTACCAGCTCATTGAAATCGACGGAGAGACGGTGGTTCTTGAAACGAACCGCGATATACGTGAGCGTAAACGCGCCAATGCACATCTTGCCCATATTGCGGCCGTGGCCGCAGCTTCCCACGATGCTCTTTACGGATGCACTTTGAATGGTGTTATTGAGACTTGGAATCCCAGTGCCGAGCGGTTGTTAGGCTATTCTGAAGCTGAGGTTTTGGGTCGGCATATTTCGCTACTGGCCCGTCTCAACCAACACGTCGAACAGCTTCAGTGCCTTGAGCGTGTAAAAGCGGGCGAGATCGTCAAACCCTTCGATACTCTATGCCAAAGCAAGTATGGAAGGCTGATTGATGTCTCCATAGCCATGTCACCGGTGATCGCTTCGGACGGAAGTGTGATCGCTGTTTCAGTGGCATTACATGATATTGGCGAACGAAAAGAATGGGATAAACGTCAACGATTGATGAACCGCGAATTGGCACACCGCGTCAAAAACTCATTTGCCATTCTACAAGCAATTTTGCGCTCAACCCTTAAAACAACTCCTGATCCTCAGGAATTCGCAACTGCCTTTTCCGGCCGTTTGTATAGTATGGCGGCTGCCCATGATGTTTTGACCGCCAACGACTGGCGGGGGGCCGAACTTGGTGCTTTGCTGCGTCATCAGCTCTCACACTATGTGAGTGGCCAGAGAATCCATTTGACGGGTGGGATTGTGAATCTTGTGGCCGAACACGCAGCGCCACTCAGTCTGATTTTTAATGAACTGGCTACCAATGCTGTCAAATATGGCGCACTTACTTCACCACAGGGTCGTATTGATATTGAATGGCAAATCAAGCCAAGCGCTGATCATTCAGGAATAATTGAGTTGCGGTGGACTGAACGTGGGGGCCCAGTAATCACGACTGTCGGCCCAAAGGGTTTTGGCAGTATATTGATTGAACGCAGTTTCGCTGCGGCTGAAGTCGTTATGAAATTCCCTCCAGAAGGACTCATTTGCACTTTGTCTTGGCCAATTGGCGAAGCCGAGAATTAAAATGGAATGCGGCAGAGCCAAGCAAGCAGAAAGGCCGCCATTTCAGGTTCGTAAGATAAAAAAATGACAGCTCGAGAGCTGTCATTCTAACTTGCCAATTCAAAATTCTTTACGCGCGTCTGATAATTTTCAGAATAAACAGCAGAACAACTGCGCCGATTGTCGAACCGATTATAGCCCCACCCACTCCTGAAACTCCAACGACATAGCTGCCGAAAATCCATCCGCCAATGACTGAGCCGATGATACCGACAATAATATCGCCCACCAAACCAAAGCCACCGCCTTTAACAATTTGACCAGCCAGCCAACCCGCCACTGCGCCGATAACCAACCAGATAATAATGCCTTGAGGTTCCATTTTATTGCCTTTCACTTGTTTTTATAATGCAGCTACATAACAACTGGAGAAGCAAATGGTTCCAACACTTAGAAAATAAAAAACTTTCTAGTTAGCTTCGCCTAGCAGCCGATTTTCATATGGTGATCCCTGCGGGAGTCGAACCCGCCTTTACAACGTGAGAGGCTGTCGTCCTAACCGATAGACGAAGGGACCAATTGTTTCACTTAAACCTGGAGACTCTTGCTAGCATCAGATTAAGCCCGCCGCAATGTTGATGGTTAAACCAAGCAAAGCCATATTGTAAAAGAATGACAAAATTGAATGCACCAACGTAATGTGGCGCATGTGGCGGGATGTAACATTCACATCGGATGTGGCAGTGGAACAGCCCACGGTGAATGAATAATAGGCAAAGTCAAAATAGTCTGGTGGCTTGTCAGCGCCCACAAATTCTAACCCGCCACGCAAGGCAATGTCTGAATTTTTGTTGGCCCGCCATTCATCAAAAAACTCATGCGCATAATGAAGTGCAAACTCAATATGGATAAAAGTCCACGCTGTAACAATTGTGGCAAACGCCAAACCCAAATGCGCGGCTTTTAATGCGCCTGTGGTTTCCTTCACCATGCCAAGCTGCATGATGATGGCAGCAATGCTGGCCAGTGATGCCAAAATTGCCAAAACCAAAATGACATATTGGCCTTCATCTTGGATGGCGGCAAAGCGTTTGATTTTATCCGGGGTTGCTTTGGCCATCATCACGACCAGTGAGATGAGATAGATAACTGTGGCAAGGTTCCACGCAATCAAAAGTCGGGTGATGATATGCCATGAACTTGGCAAAATAAATCCAACCACCATGCCAAATAACACACATAAAAAAAGCCGAGGCCGCGCCATCACATAGCGCACGGGTAAAAATCGGGCGCGATGGGTTTCGAGTGTTGGATTTGCCATTTTGAATTTTTAATCCTGTTGCCCGTTCACCCGCAAGATAATCCGCTGGGTTGGAACATCGATCACATAAATGGTTTTACCCGTATTCACAGTTAAACGATCTCCATTTATGGTGACATCTTTAAACTGTTGATCAGGCGGCAGGCCAAGACCCAACGTCTTGGTTTCAGATTTTGCGGCCTCAACCAAGGTCGGCGAATATCGACTTGCCTTGTAGCCAATGGTAACCACCAATGCGAGAAAGAGCGCGACAAGCACAAAACCCATGATATAGACGCCGTTGCGCAGCCACTTTGGCGCGTCCACTCCAACAGGTTCATCAGATTTCGTCATATGTCACAGTCTCCTCAAACGCTTGAAATTATCGCCACTGAAAATTGCCGCCTGGATAAATTCCTGGGAAACAGTTTTCCCGATTTCAGTCGCGCTCGTTTTCAAAAGCTTATCGCGGATGGCAGCGTCACTGTCGAGGGCAAGCCCGTGGATTATATTGGCTATCGTTTAAGGCCAGGCAACCGCGTGAATGTGGTTGTGCCTGAAGCCAAGCCCGCTGAACCCAAGGGCCAGGATATTGAACTTGATATTGTTTATGAAGACAAAGACCTGATTGTCATCAATAAACCCGCAGGATTGGTGGTTCACCCCGGTGCCGGCAATGAAGATGGCACCCTGGTGAATGCTTTAATTGCCCATTGTGGCGAAAGCCTTTCGGGCATTGGCGGCGTGAAGCGCCCTGGCATTGTTCATCGCATTGACAAGGATACATCTGGCCTTTTGGTTGTGGCCAAAAACGACAAGGCCCATCATGCCCTATCAGAACAATTTGCTGCTCATGGCCGCGATGGCAAGATGGAGCGTGATTATCTGGCCTTGGTTTGGGGCAAGCCTGATCGTCGCGTGGGAACCATCAGCACCGGAATTGGAAGATCATCAGCCAACCGCCAGAAAATGGCGGTTTCAGATTCGGCCCAGGCCAAAGAAGCAATTACCCATTACGAAGTGATTGAAAGCTATCCCGCCTCTAGTTTGGTGCGATGCCGCTTGGAAACGGGCCGCACCCACCAAATTCGCGTTCATATGGCCCATATTGGCCATCCGCTGTTGGGCGATGGCACCTATGGCGCTGGCTTTATGTCGTCAAAATCCAAATTGGGGGCAGCCGCAAAAACCAGTTTAAGCTATTTGCGCGGCCAGGCCTTGCATGCCGCTGTTCTGGGGTTTGACCACCCAACTTCTGGAAAGCACATGAGATTTGAAAGCGAGCTTCCGCCAAACTTGGCGCAGCTGCGACACGATCTGAGAAGCGCTATATAGACCAACAAACACAGTCTAGGAATAACGTTACTATTCAATAGATTACAGTTTATTTTCCTATTTTAATAAATAATCCTTGACAGCGCACGGTAAACCTGTCATTCCTGCCCATAATCCACATTTGGGTTCGTGCTGCAGTGCACAATTGCTTCGGCAAATTATAGATAAAGCCAAATCCGCCATAATCACTTATATCTACCGCAAAAAGGAGAATGCTGATGAGCCTTATGCAGTTAATCTATGCGTCCACACCCTTTGGCTTTAGCCAACCCATGCTGAACGGCATTCTTTCAGCGTCGCGCCGCAACAATGTGCGTGACAATATTACGGGCGCTCTGATCTGCCGAGCAGACCTTTATTTGCAGCTTTTGGAAGGGCCGCGCAGTGCGGTGACATCGACTTTCCACCGTATTCTGGGCGACGACCGCCATTTGGATGTTAGCCTGATTTCATGCGCCGATATTCAAACTCGCCTGTTTCCAAAATGGAGCATGCGTGACGATCCGGCCCGTTCATGGATGTGGACACAAGCCGAAGTCTCTGATGGCTCGCTCGACGCAGCATCCGCCGATGATGTTCGGGCCGTGTTCGAACGATTAATCCGCGATGGTGAAACAGATGCTTAAAGCTCAAGCAATGACCGCAGACTTACACGGGTGCAACAATCCTAGTGATTGCGGCTCGTCAACTACTGTGAAAGCCTATATCTGGAGATAGGGATATAAAGGCCAAGCTGCTAACTCTTTTAAAAGCAAAGACGGGCTTCCTACCCCCCAAGAAATACCTGTTCCCATTAGATCTATGCCTTGACTTCCCACAATATTGATGGATATTCGATAAGGCAGAGGAAAAGCGGTACTCACCGCGACGCAAGAAGTTGCGCCGAAACATTCACCGCTTACTCCTAGTGAAACTTTGCCTGACCCTGCGGTTCGCTCGATAACTATCAGGCCAAATCTTTCGGGATCGATATAGAATCTTGCTTCCCCGTAAAGCATATCAAGTTTTGTAATCCGAATTCCATGTG
>JANXRO010000010.1 GCA_025356765.1 Hyphomicrobiales bacterium
CATTATGGCCAATGTGGCAGTTGTCGGCGCGCAATGGGGCGATGAGGGCAAGGGCAAAATAGTTGATTGGCTTTCTGAGCGCGCAGACGTTGTGGTGCGTTATCAGGGCGGCCATAATGCGGGCCACACGCTGGTGATCAACGGCACAACCTATAAGCTTTCGCTTCTGCCATCAGGCATTCTGCGTCCGGGCAAACTTTCTGTCATCGGCAATGGTGTGGTGATTGATCCTTGGGCCTTGTTGGCCGAGATTGAAAAATTAAAAGGGCAGGGCGTTGCCATCTCGCGTGATAATTTGCGCATTGCAGGCAATGCCACGTTGATTTTGCCGCTGCATAGCGAGCTTGATAATCTGCGTGAAGCCGCAGCGGGCGCTGGCAAAATTGGCACAACGGGCCGCGGCATTGGCCCGGCCTATGAAGACAAGGTTGGCAGGCGCGCTATCCGTGTGAATGATCTGGCTGATCTTTCAACGCTTGGCCCAAAAATTGAACGGCTTTTGGCGCATCACAATGCTTTGCGGCGCGGCATGGGCCAGCCCGAAATTTTAAGCCAAACGATTATGAAACAGCTTTCAGACGTTGCAGAAAAAGTGATGGTTTATTGTGATGCCGTGTGGGCCAGGCTTGATGACATGCGCCGCGATGGCAAACGCATTTTGTTTGAAGGTGCCCAGGGCATTTTGCTGGATATTGATCATGGCACATATCCTTATGTCACATCATCCAACACGGTTGCAGGCCAAGCCGCAGCAGGGTCTGGTCTTGGGCCGTCGGCTGTGAGTTATGTGTTGGGCATTGCAAAAGCTTATACCACACGTGTGGGATCTGGCCCGTTTCCAACCGAGCAAGCCAATGATGTGGGCGAATGGATTGGCAAGCGCGGCCATGAATTTGGCACGGTTACGGGCCGCAAACGCCGTGTGGGTTGGTTTGATGCTGTGCTGGTGCGCCAAGCGATTAAAACGTCTGGCATTCAGGGCATAGCACTCACCAAGCTTGATATTTTGGATGGGCTTGAAGAAATTAAAGAGGGTGTTGGCTATATGCTGGATGGGCAACGCATTGATATGTTTCCTGCCGCGGAAGAAGCTCAGGCCCGCGTTCAACCCATCTATGAAACTTTTGAAGGGTGGAAGGGCACATCAGCGGGGGCCAGATCATGGGCTGGGCTTCCCGCACAGGCGGTTAAATATGTTCGCTATCTGGAAGAGCTGGTGCAATGCCCAGTGGCCTTGCTTTCAACCTCGCCAGAGCGGGATGACACAATTTTGATGCGTGATCCGTTTGCCGATTAAAGCTCTTTGGCTTCGGCAAAAAAACGATAAAGCGTGCTGAACATTGCGTTGACGACAACAAGGCTGAAAAATTCGGCTGGAATGCTCAATAAAATACGGCCTGGCAGATCCAGCTTCGGGTTCAATTGCGCAAGGCCTTGGCTTAAAAGACCTGCAACCAAAAGTGCAATCATGCAGACGATTGCGACAGTGATGGCGATTGCCAAAATGCCCAGGTTGTTGCCGCGTGTTGCCTCAAACGCATTTTGAAATTTGAATGGCAAATTGTCCACTGCAATGGCCACAGGCCTGAGTGACAGCCGAATGATGAATATAACACTGAGCAATAACAACGCCGTTGCAAGCGGCACAATCAACGCAGGCACAATCGCGTTGGCCAGAACAATTGCCAACAAGACTGGCACAACAATGCACACGCTGAGCAACAAATTGGACGCTGAATAAACCAACACTTTTTTGTCGATGTGAAAGGCTTGCACCAATTTCATGTCGTCGTTCAAAATCACATGCCGATGCCAAGACACCGCGATGGATGATGTGGCCAAAATGCTCACTGCATTTGCCAAATAATCATAAGGGCCAAAGTTGATCGTTGAAAGTGTTGCAGCATCATTGGGGTGGCTCCACAAGGCCCAAGCATTAAACAGCGCCGCCAAGGCCAGCCATGGCACAGCAACGCGCGCTGCGGTGCCTGCATTTTGCAACACCGTTTGTGTTATAAAACGAAGAGCAGCGGCGATTGAAATTTTTCGTGTGGCAGGGCC
>JANXRO010000017.1 GCA_025356765.1 Hyphomicrobiales bacterium
TAAAGCGCGTTGGCCTTCACACCCAGTTTCCAGCTCATCATGTAAGATGCTGAACAATCTTCAACCGTTGCATCATTCGGCATGTTGATGGTTTTAGAAATGGCACCCGAAATGAACGGCTGTGAAGCCGCCATCATGCGAATGTGGCTTTCAACCGACAGGAAGCGCTTGCCAATGCGGCCACAAGGATTGGCGCAATCAAACACCGGCAAGTGCTCTTCCTTCAAGAAAGGAGCACCTTCCAATGTCATGGCACCGCACACGTGAACGTTTGCTTTATCAATATCAGCGCGGCTAAAGCCCAAATGTGCCAACATATCGAAACTGAAATCGTTCAACTGTGCATCGGTCAACTTCAACACGTTTTTGCAGAAGTCTTCGCCAATGGCCCATTTGTTGAAAACAAACTTAATGTCAAAGGCTGAAGCCAAACCGCCTTCAATCTTGGCAATTTGTTCATCACCAAAACCTTTGGCTTTCAGCTGGCCGTGGTTGAGGGCAGGGGCATCAGACAAGGTGCCATGGCCCACAGCATAACCAATAATTTGTTCAATTTGCTCAGGCGTATATTTCAGCGTGCGCAATGCTTCGGGCACCGCTTGGTTGATGATCTTGAAATAACCACCACCCGCAAGCTTCTTGAATTTCACCAAGGCAAAATCAGGCTCAATGCCGGTTGTGTCACAATCCATCACCAAACCAATGGTGCCGGTTGGAGCAACAACAGTGGCTTGGGCATTGCGATAGCCATGCGCTTCGCCAAGTTCAACCGCCTTATCCCATGCTTTACGAGCAGCTTGGGCCAGTGATTTATCGGAAAGATCGCTCTCATCCAAGGGAACTGGATTGATATGCAAGTTTTCATATCCAACCGCAGCACCATAAGCGGCGCGGCGATGATTCCGCATCACCCGCAACATATGCTCTTTATTTTTGGCATAGCCCGCAAAAGCCCCAAGCTCTGATGCCATTTCGGCTGACGTTGCATAAGCCACACCCGTCATAATGGCCGAGATGGCGGCACAAATCGAGCGGCCTTCATGGCTGTCATAAGGAATGCCTGCAATCATCAACAAGCCACCGATATTGGCAAAGCCCAAACCCAACGTGCGATAATCATAAGACAGGCGGGCAATTTCCTTGGAGGGGAACTGCGCCATCATCACCGAAATTTCCAGAACAACTGTCCACAAACGGCAGCCATGTTCAAAGGCCGCAATGTTGAACTTACCGGTGGCTTGGTCACGGAATTGCAACAGATTCAGAGAAGCCAAGTTGCAGGCCGTATCATCCAAGAACATATATTCAGAACATGGGTTGGAAGCGCGAATTTCGCCAGCCGCCAAACATGTGTGCCAATCATTGATCGTGGTGTGGAATTGAATGCCAGGGTCAGCCGATGCCCAAGCCGCATGGCCAATCTTGTCCCAAAGCTCGGCGGCTTTCAGGGTTTTGTAAACTTTGCCATTGGTGCGGCCAATCAAATTCCAATCACCATCGGTTTCAACAGCGCGCAGGAAATCATCCGTCACACGTACGGAGTTGTTCGAGTTCTGGCCCGAAACAGTGCGATAAGCTTCGCCATCCCAATCTGAATCGTAAGTATCAAACTCAATCTCGGTATAGCCTTGCTTGGCAAATTGAATAACCCGCTTGATATAATTGTCAGACACAAGGTTTTTGCGTGCGTCTTTCACAGCACGTTTCAGTGCTGGGTTCTTTTCAATTTCATAGCAGTCACCACCGGGGCCTTCGCAATTCACGCAAGCCTTCATAACGGCGGTGAGATGCTTTTTCACAATCTTGGAACCCGTCACAAGAGCAGCAACTTTCTGCTCTTCCTTCACTTTCCAATCAACATAGGCTTCCACATCGGGGTGATCGACATCAACAACCACCATCTTGGCGGCGCGGCGTGTTGTGCCGCCAGATTTAATGGCACCTGCGGCCCTGTCTCCAATTTTCAAGAAGCTCATCAAGCCTGATGATTTGCCGCCGCCCGAAAGCTTTTCGCCTTCGCCGCGCAAGAACGAGAAGTTTGAACCCGTGCCCGAACCATATTTAAACAACCGCGCTTCACGCACCCAAAGGTCCATGATGCCGCCTTCGTTCACAAGGTCATCAGACACTGATTGAATAAAACAGGCGTGGGGTTGCGGATGCTCATAGGCAGTTTTAGATTTTGTCAGCTTGCCGGTTTCATGGTCAACATAATGGTGGCCTTGGCTTGGCCCATCAATGCCATAAGCCCAATGAAGCCCCGTGTTAAACCACTGTGGCGAATTTGGTGCGCACTTTTGTGTAGCCAACATGAAACACATTTCATCATAGAATGCGCGTGCGTCTTCTTCTGAATTAAAATATTTGCCCTTCCAGCCCCAATAGGTCCATGTGCCAGCAAGGCGGTTGAACACTTGTTTGGCCGAAAGCTCGCCCGTGATGCGTTCTTTGGCGGTTAGATCAGCAAGTGCTTCATCATCAGCCATGCTGCGCCACAGCCATGAAGGCACGGATTCTTCTTCCACGCGCTTTAATGCTTTTGGAACGCCGGCTTTGCGGAAGTATTTTTGCGCCAAAATATCAGTGGCCACTTGGCTCCATGAAGAGGGAACCTCAATGCCATCCAAGCGAAACACAATAGACCCATCAGGGTTTTTAATCTCGCTCACTGCCGTGCGAAAATCTAATCCCGAATATGCGTCTTGGCCAGCTTTTGTAAAATGACGTTCTATGTGCATAATGCCCTCAATCTTCCCCAATAATGATACCGTGGCGCACAAAAGTACGCACGGTGTGAATTCCCCGTATTTAACTCTCTAACCCCTGATTGGCGATCGTTCTCGCCCCAACGCGTGCTGACTGTTCTTTGAACTTACGCAGAAATAACAGCGGTTTACCGCGAAATTTCGCTGCACGACCTTGGATGAAGATGGTATTACAATGCGTCCATTTCGTCAATAGCTAGTGTGTTAATGAAGTATTAATACCAGATATTGTGTCTGCAGCGGCAATCACGTTTTGAATAAAAACATATCATCCGATTCTGGGTGCAAGCTCAAGAACATCCACGACAAAACGCACAAACATATTTTCAGTGTTGAAGAAAGCGTAATGCCCCTTGACAGGGGTCAAGCCTTTGGGCGCGCAAATATAAAAAATAAATCTGTTTCACGCGCGTTGCTGTGCCACAACTAAAGATTGAGTGAAATCTATTGCGCAGGCCTTCGATTGAGCTGTTTAACCGGAAGCGCGCTGCGCACCGGCCCCAAAAGCAGAATCACCGGAATGGCCAACAGGCTCACAACCCCCATCAACAGCCAGCAGTCATTAATGGCCAAGGTCAGCCCCGCTTGCTGCACAGATTCTTGTATGCTGATCATGCCCATGGCGTCATCAAGCGAGGGCATATCTTTCAACGAAATGCCCAAAAGCTTGGCGGCTTGTGCCATATCTGTTTTCATAAGCTCAGAAATGCTGTCCACATAGATGGGGCGACGTGAAAACATTACGGTGTCAATCAACGCAATGCCAATGGCCCCGCCAATGTTGCGAGACACATTGAAAAGCCCGCTGGCATCGCCAATCTTATCTAGAGGCATCAGCGCCAAAGCAAAGCGAATGGCAGGCAGCAAACACAGCGTAACACCCAAGCCGCGCACAACCTGCGGCCAATATAACGCGTCATAGTCTGAGCTAACGGTAAGGCCTGCATTCATAAACAAGCCAGCGCCGAATACCACAAAGCCAATCATGGATAGCCAGCGCGCATTGAAAAACCGGTCAACCTGCACGCTGGGCACGGCGGCCAGAAGTTGCGTAATGCCAATCACCAAAGTGCATTCGCCAATTTCCAAGGGCGTATGGCTGCGCACAAAAGCCATGAATACGGGCACCAGATAAACTGAGCCATAAAGCACAAACCCAGCCAGAAAACTTAAGATGCAACCAAACCCAAGCGAACGTTCTTTCAACAAATGAAACATCACCGCAGGGTTGGGTCTCGACCACATGCCAAAGGCACAGGCAATTGAAAGGGCAAACCAGAACATCACGCGGATTGAAAACCAACCCAAGCTGGGTGCGTCTTTCAGGCCGATAAGAAGTGCAGCAAGGCCCACGGCCAGAAGCACCAATGAAAACCAATCAAGGCTTTTCAGCTCATGCAAACGCAAGGGGCCGCGCGGCAAGGTTACAAGGCCAACAACCACCGCAACAATGCCCGGCACAACATTGATCAAAAACAGCCAATGCCATGAATAGTTTTCGGTCAACCAGCCGCCAATCAATGGCCCCAGCGTTGGCGCAAGCACCGCTAAAAAGCCGCCCATGGTTGTGGCCGTGGTTTGCTCAAATCCAACCGGAAACAACAGGAAGATGGCTGAAAACACCATGGGGATCAGCAAACCGCCAGAAAACCCCTGCAACAGCCGAAACGCCAACAAATCCACAAAGCCATGGCTATAGGCGCAGCCGATTGAAGCCAATGTAAAAATTGTCAAAGCCGTGATTGAAAGCCAGCGCATCGTAAAAACCCGCATCAACAAGCCTGTCAGCGGAATGGCAATCACTTCAGCAATCAAATATGATGTTTGCACCCAACTCATCTGTTCAGCGCCAATGCCCAGCGCTTTTCAACAACGGAAAGCGCCGTCACCACCACCTGAATATCAAGAATGGCCATAAACATGCCAACGCACATGGCAAAAAAGCCAAACCACCGCGCCCACGTTGGAAGCTCTATGCGGGCTTGTTCTGGCGCCAGGTTAACCGTCACCTTGCAACCACAACAATCGGGTTGAGGGGGAACAGTTTTGCCAACAAGGCCTTATCTTTCAGGTTTGCGTTCATAATCAGGCTTGGCATATTGGCAATTTCATCACTTGTCCAATGGCCAGTCAGATAATCGCGAATTGTACCAGCAGCGCGCGCATGGTCGCGTGAAACATTGTTCATTTCATTCAGCATGGAAGCTTTTGCCTCAGAAATTTCGGCATCCGTTGGCCCTTCTTCACGAAACGTTTTCCAACTCAGGCGCATTTGCGCCAAGGCTTGGTCAAGCTTATCTAAGCCCACACGCCCCACCACGCGGTTCATCGCCATGCTTTCATAAAAGTTGAAATCAAGGTCAAGGCCATAGGTTGCGCCAATCTTTTCGCGCACATCGGCAAACAACCGAGATTTTGAACCCTCCGCAAATATCTTGGCCAGCATGTTGCC